>CALMNP010000154.1 GCA_937868875.1 uncultured Bacillota bacterium
TCCTGGCCGACGGGGCCGGGGGGCCGGCCGCGGTGGTCGACCCGGGCGACGAGGCGGGCCGCATCCTGGCCCTCCTTCGCGACCGCGGCCTCACGGTCAGCCACATTCTGCTGACCCACGGCCACCTGGACCACATCGGCGCCGTGCGCGCCGTCAAGGAGGCCACGGGCGCTGCGGTCTGCATCCACCCCCTGGATGCACCCATGCTGGAGGACCCCAGCCGGAACCTCTCCGCCGGCTCCGGCCGGCCCGTGACCGCACCAGGGCCGGACCGCCTGCTGGAAAACGGGGAGGAGCTGCAGGTAGGAGGCCTGCGCCTTCGGGTGCTGCACACCCCGGGCCATACCCCCGGCGGCCTCTGCTTCCTGCTCGAAGACCGCGTGCTCAGCGGCGACACGCTGTTCGCCGGGTCCATCGGCCGCAGCGACTTCCCCGGCGGTGATATGGAGCAACTGCTGGAGTCCATCCGCACCAAGCTGCTCCCGCTGCCGGACCACCTGTTGGTCTGCCCCGGTCACGGTGACGCCACCACCATCGGCGAGGAGAAGCAGGGAAATCCATTCCTGGCCTGACCATGAACAGTGTGTAAACGATAGCGCCAGTCCTTTGACACCCGCCCCAGGCGGGTGTATTGTTTTGGGCGTTAATAGTTCGTTGTATTAACCAATTGGGGTGATAGCTGTGACGCGTGAGAACCTGGATTCCTACCTGGCTCGCCTGGAGGCGGCCCTCACCTCCGTTCGCCGCCACCTGGCCCCCGGCCCCGAGGAGCGCGGGTCTCTGACGCCTCCCCAGTTCATCGTCCTGAAGTTTCTCCTTTCCGATCCGTCCGGACTCCCGGCCAGTGAGCTCGCCACCCGGGTGGGCGTGTCCGGCAGCGCCATGACCGGCATGGTCGACCGCCTGGCGAAGTCCGGGCTGGTCGAGCGCCGGCGCAGTGACGAGGATCGCCGCGTGGTCTGGGTCAAGGTCACTGACGAAGGGCGCCAGGTGGTGGCTTCGGCTATGGCCCGGCGGCGGGCCCGCTTCCGCCAGCTCTTCAGCCGCGTCGACGAGGCCAGGCTGGGCGCCCTGGTGGCCGCCCTGGAGGACGCCGTTACGGCTCTGGACGACGATGCCTCTCCAGGGGGAGGCTGCCCCGGCTGAGGGTGTCGCTGGGCGCTTCCACCTTCTGCCGAGAGCGGACCCCAGTGTTTACAAGATGTTCATGAACCTGTTACGTAGGCTTGAACCCCTCCGGATACCATCGCACCCATGGGGTGTGGCGTGACCCTCCAGGGGTTGAAAGGTCTCCTAGTGTGTCAACAATAGGGCCAGTTGTGATGAGGAGGGCATCCGTTGAAGCGCAAGGCGTGGATGATTGCCGTCCCTGTGATCGCCGTGGTTCTGGTTGCGGCCGGCGTGCTGGGGTTCCGCGGCCGCAGCAAGCCGACCGCGCAAAACGTGGCCACGGCAGCGGCCCAGCACGGGCAGATTGTGGTGACGGTCTCGGACTCCGGCACTGTCTCGGGAAACGTGCAGATGGACGTTCGGGCCGAGGTGGCCGGGACGGTCAGCCAGGTGAACAAGGACAACGGTGACGCGGTCAAAAAGGGCGACGTCCTGGCGGTTGTGGCCAGCCAGGATGTGCTCGACGCTGCCCGGCAGGCCCAGCTGGACCTGCAGTCGGCGCAGGCGAAGCTGGATGACATGGTGAACCCAAAGAGCCGCGCTACCCAGGACGACATGAACCAGGCCCGGGCCCGCCTGGCCCTGGCGGAGGCCACCCGGACCAGCCGCCAGCACGACCTGGATAGCCTGTCAGTCAAGGCCCCTGTGAACGGTACCATTGTCAGCATGAAGTACCAGGAGGGCGACTCAGCCGGCGACGGCCAGGTCTTTGCTACCATCAACGACCTGGACCACCTGACCTTTGTCCTGCCCGTCACGGAGAACGGCATTCCCAACGTGCAGGTGGGGCAGACCGCCAACGTGGTCATCGGCCCCGGCAATGAATCCCGGAATGGACTGGTGACCGACGTGGACACCGCCGGATACGTCAGCAATGGCACCCACCTCTATGACGTGACCATCTCCCTGGATGGCGGGTTCTCGCCCGACGTCAGGCCGGGCATCTCCGGCTATGCCATCCTGAACACCGTGGGGCACGGCGGGCAGTATGGCGTGGAGGGCAAGGGCACCGTGCAGTCCAGCCAGAACCTCGACGTGCACTTCAACGTCAGCGGCACCATCAGCCAGCTGAACGTCCGGGAGGGTTCGGTGGTCAAGGCCGGCGACGTCCTGGCGGTGCTCAGCAACGACCAGGCGGTTGTGTCGGCTCGCCAGGCCGACCTGGACTACCAGACGGCGCAGTCCAACCTGAACCAGCTGGTCAACCCCTCTGTGACAGCCAACCAGTCGGACATCACGGCCCAGCAGGTCAGGGTGGCGGAACTGCAGATGACCGCCGCCGCCCGGCAGCGGGATGTCGACAGCCTGACCGTTCGCGCCCCCATCGACGGCATCGTGACGGCCCGGAACGTCAGCGTCGGCGACAAGGTGGGCGCCAACCAGGCCACTGCCCTGTTCACCGTGGCCGATTACAGCAAGATGCAAGTGACCATTAACGTCGACGAGCTGGACGTTGGCAAGGTGAAGGCCGGCCAGAAGGCCCGGGTCACCATCGACGCCCTGCCCGGTAAGACCTACGACGCGGAGGTCGTTCGCGTGGCGGCCGGCGGCACGCAGCAGCAGGGCGTGGCCACCTTCCCCGTCGCCCTGAGCATGGCCAACCCCGGCGAGGTCAAGTCCGGGATGACGGCCAACGTCGACATCCTGATTGATCAGAAGAACAATGCCTTGTTGGTGCCGCTGGAGGCCGTAACCAAGCGCGGCGGCCGCTCCTTCGTCCGGGTGATGGGGGCTGACGGCAAGATGACGCAGGTGCCCGTGACCACCGGCCTGGCCAGCGACACGGCCATTGAGATCGTCAGCGGCCTGAAGGAAGGCGACGTTGTCGTGACCAGCACGTCAGCCACCGGCACGCAGAACCCGTTTGCGGGATTCCGCATGGGCGGCGGCGGCGAGTTCCGTCCGCCGACGGGCGGAGCCGGCGGCAACCGCACCGGCGGTGGCGGCGGCGGTGGCGGCAACTCCGGCGGTTCCCGCTAGGGGCGTGGTAATATGACGACCAAGAACATGATTGATATCGAGGGCCTGACCAAGGTCTACCGCACCGGCGACGTGGCGGTGCACGCCCTGCGCGGCATCGACCTGGCGGTGGCGCCCGGAGAGCTCGTCTCCATCATGGGCCCGTCAGGCTCCGGCAAGTCGACCCTGATGAACCTGATCGGCTGTCTGGACCGCCCCAGCGACGGCTCCTACCGCCTGGTGGGGGACGAGGTCTCGCAGCTCAGCGACAACGACCTGGCGGAGGTTCGCAACCGCCGCATCGGCTTCGTCTTTCAAAGCTTCAACCTGCTGCCCAAGCTGACCGCTCTGCAGAACGTGGAACTGCCCCTGATGTACCGGGGCCTCACCCCGGCGGAGCGGCGGCAGATGGCCACGGACGCCCTGACCCGGGTGGGTCTGGCCCACCGCCTGCACCACCGACCGCCCGAGCTCTCCGGCGGCCAGATTCAGCGCGTGGCCGTGGCCAGGGCCCTGGCCGGACAGCCCGCCATCCTGTTGGCGGACGAGCCTACCGGCAACCTGGACAGCCGTTCCGGCGAGGAGGTCATGGTCCTCTTCCAGGAGCTGAACCGCGGCGGCGTCACCATCGTCGTCGTGACCCACGATGACCACATCGCCGCTCACACCCGGCGCATCGTCCGCCTGCGGGACGGGCGCATCGTCAGTGACGAGGCCGTGGAGCAGCCTCTGGACGCCGTGGCCGAGCTGGCGAAGCTGCCGCCGCCGGAGGACGAGGGCATGGAAGCGGTGGAACAGGCCCGCGGTGCCAGGAAAGCCGCCTCCGAAAGCTCCGTCCGGGCGGCCGCGCCGGCCCCCTCCGGCCGGTCGGGAGCCGCCGCGGCGAAGGAGGCGGGCCTATGAGACTCTGGGAAGCCGTCAAGATGGCCTGGGCCGGTCTGGCCGGCAACCGGATGCGCTCCCTGCTCACCATGCTGGGCGTGATCATCGGCGTCGGCGCCGTCATCGCCCTGGTGTCCGTGGGCGAGGGCACGCGGCAGCAGGTAACCAGCCAGATCCAGAGCCTCGGCTCCAACCTGATCATGATCGTTCCCCGCTCGGGCACCGTCGCCCGCCTGACCGTGGAGGACGCGACCCAGCTGGAGCAGCGGGTGCCCAGCGTGGCCCGGGTCATTCCGGACCTCAGCCGCGGCGGCACCACGGTGAAGTGGGAGGACCAGACGTACGATACCAATGTGGAGGGAACCACGGACGGATACCCGGAGGTGCGCCAGTCGCCCCTGGAGGCGGGCCGCTTCATCACGCCGGATGATGTGACCAACCGCACCAAGGTGGCGGTCATCGGCTACAAGGTCTTCACGGATCTCTTCGGCAGCCGCATGCCCCTCGGCCAGCGCATCACCATCAACGGCGAGCCCTTTACCGTGGTCGGCCTGATGGCCACCAAGGGCCAGGGTCAGGGGGCCAACATGGATGACCGCGTGCTCATTCCCATCACGACCGCCCAGCGCCTGCTGGGCACCAACCGTGTGTCCATGCTCTACGCCCAGGCCAAGACCCCGGACCAGGCCCAGGCGGCGGTGGACCACATCACGGCCATCTTCCAGGCCAAGTACCCCACGCGCAACCCCGGCAGGGACGACGTGATGCAGGTCATCAGCCAGGACCAGATCCTGTCCACGGTGGGCAACGTGACGCAGATCCTGACCCTGATGCTGGGCGGCATCGCCGGCGTCTCGCTGCTGGTGGGCGGCATCGGCATCATGAACATCATGCTGGTATCCGTCACGGAGCGGACGAGGGAGATCGGCATCCGCAAGGCCCTGGGGGCCAAGCGGCGCGACATCCTCAGCCAGTTCCTGGTGGAGTCGGTGATTCTCTCCGTGTCGGGCGGCATTATCGGCATCGGCCTGGGAACCCTGGGGTCGTTCCTGATCAGCATGTCCAGCCTCAAGACCCACGTGACGATGAGTTCGGTTCTCCTGGCCTTCTTCTTCGCTGCCGCCGTCGGCCTGTTCTTCGGCGTTTACCCGGCGGCCAAGGCGGCCAGCCTGGACCCCATCCAGGCATTGCGTTACGAGTAGCGCCCCTCTCAAGCCGCGGGCGGTGCGGGCGGAGCCGGTGGACGCCGCCTGCCAAGCAGCGGGCGGAGCCACAGGACCAGGCGCCAGATGACGAAGGCCAGGATGCCCAAATAGAGGAGCAGGGGGAGGAGAGCCGCCGCCGCCACCACGGCTGCCCGGGAGAACTCCCACAGGCTCTTGCTCATGCCCAGGAAGGCCTCTCGGACGTCCTTCCCAAGTCCCGGACGGACCGCCGGAGCGCCCGGCCTGACCTCGCGCAAATCCAGGGTCACCGTTGACATCTCGACCTGGTCCTTCAAGAAGTTGAGCCGCCCGGTCATGGACTCGACCTCGCCCCGCACGCGCGACAGCTCCTGCTCCAGGCGGACCAGGTCCTCCAGGCTCTTGGCCTGAGCCAGGATCTGGCGCAGCCGCGCCTCGTGCTCCTTCTGGGTGGCGATGCGGGCCTCCAGATCGAGGTACTCGGCGGTCACGTCGTCGGTGTAGATGCGCCGGTTCTGGAGGGTGCCCAGGTCCTCCAGGCGGCTGAGGAAGGTATTGAAGCCGCTGAACGGCAGCCGCAGGACCAGGTGGGCCCGGCGCTGGTTATCCTTGGCTCCGGTGACGTTGGAGTCGGCGGTGTAGCCCCCCGATGCGGCCACGGCCTGGTCGACCCTGGCCAGAGCATCCGACAGGTCCGTCACTTCGTAGGACAGGTCGGCGTTCTGGATGATCTTGCGCTGCGCCTGGGGTACCGGCGTCCCCAGGACGCTGCCGCCCATCCCGCCCTGGCTGCCTGCGCCCGCGGGCGGCGTGGCTGAGGCTGGCGAGGCGGGCATGGACGACGGGCCCGACCCCGTTGCTGCCTTGTTGGCCGCGCTTCCCTGGGCCGCGTCCGACGCCTCACTCGACCCTGCCCGCGACGGGTTGCCGGCCTTGCTGCACCCCGCAGCCGACAGAGCCAGGGCCGCCACCAGCAATACTGCCGCTCCCAGCCGTAGTCTGACCGCCAATCTCCTGGTCACGTCCGATTCCCCCTCGGTCAATCTGGCATATCTGACCAGTCAAGACGTATATGCGGGGCGCCCGGTTTCGCTCCGGACAGGCACCAACTGGACGCCCTGGGGCTGAAAGTGCAGAAACTCCAGCAAATACCGCCCCTCCGGTCGTGCCGCCGAAGCCGCGCCGCGGCTTTGCTGGAGGCATACTATGAAACACGATATCCGGGACCAAGCGGGGGTGGCGGTGATGCCCAGCCTCAAGCAGCATCTTCGGCAGCTGGAGCTGCGCCGGGAGGAGGAGCGCCGCCATCAGGTGAGCAAGTTCAACACCCACCGCTTTCTGGAACTGGCCTCCACCGGCAAGGGAGAGGCGGAGATTGCCCGTGAACTGGGCATCAGCCCGGAGATTGCCCGGCAGGCCCTGGCCCAGATTCCCGAACCGTCGTCGCCGAATGGACGCCGCCCCTGACAGGGGCAGGGTCGGGAAGCTGACCAACAAATGCAGGTTCGGCCGAACACCATTTCAGGGGGAGACCCGCACCGTCAGAGGTGGGTCTCCCTTTTCCTGCGCCGGCGTGTGGGAGGCGGGCGCCGACGCTCGGGGAGACTTCCTTGTCCTTGCGGCTTGTCCCGGAAAACGGTAATCTATAAGCTATGGAACAAGGGGGGAAAGGGCATGGCCATCACCTCGCTCACCGGCATGAAGGACGTCCTGCCGGTCAATCAGGAATCCTGGCTTTTCGTTGATAACTGGCAGCGCCTGGAGGAGTCGATGCGCCGCCAGGGCCGCCTCTACGGCTTCCGGGAGATGCGCACGCCGCTCCTGGAGATGACCGAGCTGTTCGCCCGCGGCGTCGGCGATACCACGGACGTGGTCACAAAGGAGATGTACTCCTTTACGGATCGGGGCGACCGACCCATCACCGTCCGGCCGGAGCTGACCGCCGGCCTGGTGCGCTCCTTCATCGAGCACAAGCTGTACGCCCTGCCCCAGCCCACCAAGGTCTTCGGCATCGGCCCGGCCTTCCGCTACGAGCGGCCCCAGGCCGGCCGCCTCCGGCAGCATCACCAGTGGAGCGTGGAGGTCTTCGGCAGCCAGGACCCGGCCACCGACGCCGAGGTCATCCAGATTGGCATTGACCTGGCTTCCCAGTTGGGTCTGAACGGCCTGACCGTCCACCTCAACTCCATCGGCTGCCCGGTCTGCCGTCCGGATTATCGCGAGAAGCTCAAGGATCACTTCCGGCCCCACCTGGGGGAGCTTTGCCCCGACTGTAACGAGCGCTTCGACAAGAACCCCCTGCGCATCCTGGACTGCAAGGTGGATCGGGACAAGCCCTTCATGGCCACGGCCCCGAAGAGCATCGACCACCTCTGCGACGAGTGCCGCTCGCACTTTGACGGAGTCCAGCGGCACCTCAAGTCCCTCGACATCCCCTTCGAGATCGACACCGGCATCGTCCGGGGCCTGGACTACTACACCAAGACGGTCTTCGAGGTCATCTACCCGCCCCTGGGGGCGCAGAGCACTGTCTGGGGAGGCGGCCGCTACGACGGACTGGTGGAGACGCTGGGCGGTCCCCCCACGCCGGGCATCGGCTTCGGCATGGGTCTGGAACGCGTTCTGCTGACCCTGGAGAAGATGGGGCTGGCCCTGCCGCCGCAGCCGCCGCTGGACGCCTTCATCGCCACCATCGGCGACGCGGCCAGGAGCGCGGCCCTTCCCCTGGCGGCCCGCCTGCGGCGCACCGGCCTCTCGGCCGAGTTGGACGTGCTGGGCCGCAGCCTGAAGGCGCAGATGAAATACGCCGACCGCCTGGGCGCCCGCTACGTGGTGATCCTGGGCGATGATGAGCTGGCTCGGGGCGAGGCCCAGGTCAAGGACATGGCCGGCTCGGCGCAGCATCAGGTAGCTCTGGAGAACCTGGCACCCTGGATCGAGGGTCAGAAGGCCGCCGCAGAAGCGTGGTCGGCAGCCGGCGACCGCCCGGAGACCCAACCCGAGAACGGAGGAACCCACCGTGGCTGATCTACCCGCCGCCGAAAGCCTTCATGGCATGAAACGAACCCACCCCTGCGGAAACCTGACGGAGGCCGAAGCCGGCCGGGAGGTCATACTGAATGGCTGGGTCTCCCGCCGCCGCGACCTGGGCGGCGTAATCTTCGTGGACCTGCGGGACCGCTCCGGCGTGGTCCAGGTGGTCTTTCACCCCGAGGTCGGTCCGGAGGCCTTCTCCCGGGCGGACCAGGCTCGCACGGAGTACGTCCTGGCCGTGCGGGGCGAGGTGCGCCGGCGCCAGCCGAACACCGTCAACCCCAACATCGCCACCGGCTCCATCGAGGTCTACGCCCGGGAGGTCCGCATCCTCAACCCGGCCAAGACGCCGCCGTTCTACATCGCCGATAACGTGGACGTGGACGAGCTGGTGCGCCTGAAGCACCGCTACCTGGACCTGCGCCGGCCGGAGATGCAGAGGAACCTCGTTTTGCGCCACCGCATCACCAAGCACGTCCGCGACTTCTTCGACCGCAACGCATTCGTCGAGGTCGAAACGCCCATGCTCACCAAGAGCACCCCGGAGGGCGCCCGCGACTACCTGGTGCCCAGCCGCGTCAACCCGGGCAGGTTCTATGCCCTGCCCCAGTCGCCGCAGCTCTTCAAGCAGCTGCTGATGGTGGCGGGCTTGGAGCGCTACGTGCAGATCGTGCGCTGCTTCCGCGATGAGGACCTGCGTGCCGACCGCCAGCCGGAGTTCACCCAGATCGACGTGGAGATGTCCTTCATCGAGCGGGACGACGTGCTCAGCCTGATGGAGGACCTGATGTCCGGCCTCTTCCGCGAGGTGCTGGGCGTCGAGATGGCCCGGCCCTTCCCGCGGCTGACCTACGCCGAGGCCATGGCCCGCTACGGTTCGGACAAGCCCGACCTGCGCTTCGGCCTGGAGCTGGTGGACCTCTCCCCGGCGGTGGTCGAGTCCGGCTTCAAGGTGTTCGCGCAGACCCTGGCCGCCGGCGGCCAGGTGAAGGGCATCAATGCCAAGGGCTGCGGCGCATACTCGCGCAAGGAGATCGACGAGCTGACCAACCTGGCCCAGACCTTCGGCGCCAGGGGCGTGGCCTGGCTGTCCGTGGGCGAGGGCGGCGAGCACCGCTCGTCCTTCGCCAAGTTCTGCGCCCCGGCCGAGGTGGAGCAGATCATCGCCCGCCTGGAGGGGCAGCCCGGAGACCTGTTGCTGCTGATTGCCGATCAGCCCAAGGTGGTGGCGGAGGCGCTCGGCCACCTGCGCCTGGAGTTCGGCCGCCGGCTGAACCTGTACGACCCGAACAGCTTCCACCTCTCCTGGGTGGTGGACTTCCCCCTGCTGGAGTTCGATGCCGAGGAGAAGCGCTGGGTGGCGGTACACCATCCGTTCACCTCGCCCCTGCCGGAGGACCGGGAGAAGCTCCTCACCGACCCGGGCAGCGTGCGCGCCAATGCCTACGACATGGTGCTCAACGGCGTGGAACTGGGTGGCGGCAGTATCCGAATCCACCAGCGCCAACTGCAGGAGCAGATGTTCCAGGCCCTGGGCTTCACACCTGAGGAGGCCTACGCCAAGTTCGGTTTCCTGCTGGACGCCTTTGAGTACGGCACGCCGCCCCACGGCGGCATCGCCTTCGGCCTGGACCGCATGGTCATGCTCATGGCCGGCCGCCAGTCCATCCGCGACGTGATCGCCTTTCCCAAGACGGCACGCGCCACGGACCTGATGACCGAGGCCCCCAGCCAGGTCGCAGGCCGGCAGTTGGACGAGCTTTCCATTCAGGTGAAGAAATCCTGATCTGGCTCCAAAGTGCCTGTCAGCACAGTCTTTTTCCAAAGTCGTCGACTTGAGCGGCCCTAGCCGGATGTGTTATGATGGGTCCGGAATCGAACCTCGACGCACCTGTGCACCCTGCTGTGTGCGTGTAAAGCCGCTCACGTTTTGAGCCTTACATCAAAACATGGGGAGCCCCCGCTCTCCCGTTGGAACATAAGCCCCCGCGTCGGGCAACCCCCCGGCGTCTGTCCGGGGACATGTGAAGGCGGGAGGCAGGCACCCACCTGCGTGCGCGCAGGTTCAAAACAGCGGCGGACGGCATGGTGGGGTCACTACTCGGGTTCGATTTTTTCATTTGGGGAGGGGTACTTTTGGCAGGCGAGAACCTACATACGATCACCCAGGCGAACTTCAACGATGAGGTGCTCAAGAGCGCCCAGCCCGTGCTCATCGACTTTTGGGCCCCCTGGTGCGGCCCCTGCCGCATGATCGCGCCCATCGTGGAGCAGATGGCGGGCGAGCTGGCGGGCCGCCTCAAGGTCGGCAAGCTGAATGTCGACGAGAACGGCGCCATCGCCAGCCAGTACGGCGTCATGAGCATCCCGACACTCATGGTGTTCAAGAACGGCGAGCCGGTGGAGCGCGTGGTCGGCCTCAGGTCCAAGAAGGACCTGCAGGCGGCCATTCTGTCGCACGTCTAGGGCAGGCACCGGTCGCCGTCGGCTGGACACCGGCCGGCGGGTCGGCATATAATAGGGCCAATAACTTCATCGGGCGCGACGATGGGTCAATAGTAGCGGCAAGAGCGACGCATAGCGAGCTGGGGAGAGTGGGAGCCCGGCCGGCGCCGCCGCGAAACGGCTGCCCGGAGCGCATGAGTCAAGGTGGGCGCCGGTCCGGCTCTGAGGCCGGGGCGCCAAGTAGGGTGGAACCGCGGGAAACAACTCCCGTCCCTTCGTGGGATGGGAGTTTTTGTTTTACTTCCAGGCCGCCAGGCACGGGCGAGGAGAGACGAACATGGGCAGCGTCAGCATGGACCAACTGGTATCCCTGGCCAAACAGCGGGGGATCATTTTCCCCGGCTCCGAGATCTACGGGGGCCTCGCCAATACCTGGGACTACGGCCCCCTGGGCGTGGAGCTGAAGAACAACGTCAAGCGGGCCTGGTGGAAGAAGTTCATCCAGGAGTCGCCCCACAACGTGGGCCTGGATTCGGCCATCCTGATGAACCCCCAGACCTGGGTGGCCTCCGGCCACGTGGGCAGCTTCAACGACCCCATGGTCGACTGCAAGAAGTGCAAGGGCCGCTTCCGGGCCGACAAGCTGCTGGAGGAGGCCCTGGCCGCCAAGGGCGTGGAGCAGCGCATCGAGGGCCTCAGCCTGACCCGCCTGGGCGAGCTGATCGATCAGTACGACGTCAAATGCCCGGACTGCGGTGCCCACGACTTCACCGAGGTGCGCCAGTTCAACCTGATGTTCCGGACGTTCCAGGGCGTGACGGAGAGCTCCGCCAACCAGATCTACCTGCGGCCGGAGACGGCCCAGGGCATCTTCGTCAACTTCAAGAGCGTGCAGCGCGCCCTGCGCCTGAAGCTGCCGTTCGGCATCGGCCAGGTCGGCAAGAGCTTCCGCAACGAGATCACGCCGGGCAACTTCACCTTCCGCACCCGGGAATTCGAGCAGATGGAGCTGGAGTTTTTCTGCAAGCCGGGAGAGGACCTGAAGTGGTTTGAGCACTGGCGCCAGTTCAGCCACGAGTTCCTGCTCTCGCTGGGCATGAAGCCGGACCACCTGCGGCTCCGCGACCACGACAGGTCAGAGCTGTCCCACTACAGCAACGCCACTACGGACATCGAGTACCTGTTCCCCTTCGGCTGGGGCGAGCTGTGGGGCATCGCCGACCGCACCGACTTTGACCTGAAGCAGCACCAGCAGCACTCGGGCGAGGACCTCAGCTACCTCGACCCGGAGACGGGCGAGCGGTTCATCCCTTACTGCATCGAGCCCTCCCTGGGCGCGGACCGCGTCACCCTGGCCCTCCTGCTGGACGCCTATGAGGAGCAGGCCCTGGCCGAGAACGACTCGCGCACCGTGCTCCACCTGCACCCGGCCCTGGCGCCCATCAAGGTAGCCATCCTGCCGCTCTCCAAGAAGCTGGCGGAGGGGGCCCAGGCCATCTACACCGATCTGCGCCGGCACTTCATGGCGGACTATGACGAGTCCGGCTCCATCGGGAAGCGCTACCGCCGCCAGGACGAGGTGGGCACCCCCTACTGCGTCACCTATGACTTTCAATCGGCCGAGGACGGCCGGGTGACGGTCCGGGAGCGGGACAGCATGGAACAGATTCGCCTGCCCATTGCCGACCTGAAGGCCTATTTAGAGGAAAAGATGACCTTGTAAGCCAGAATTTCCTCTTCTCGACAAAATTCGACAAACAGGCCTGGAGGCAGTGTGGTAAGGTGGTCGTGCCTGGGAAACCAGGCAGCCAATTCCATATCACGTCTCGACAAAGGCTAACCTCCTCGAAAGGGGAGGGGCGCAAAACTTCGGGTCTACAGCTTCCCGCAAGGGGAGCCAGGATGGCTGGGTTACCGGAACGCAGCTCACTACCGCCGCTGCGAGCCCGCTCCGGTACCCACTCCGGAGCGGGCTTATGTCTTTGCCGGTGACGTGGACGCCCCTGCCACGACTCCGGGTGCAGGGGTTCTTTTTTTCTATTCAGAAAGGCGGGGTAACCTGTGAGCCGCAGCATTGACCTGAGGAGCGACACCGTGACCCTTCCCACCGACGCCATGCGCCGGGCCATGGCCGAGGCTGAAGTGGGGGACGACGTCTACGGGGAGGACCCCACCGTGCGGCGCCTGGAGGAGTTGGGCGCGGAGATGGTGGGCAAGGAGGCGGCCCTGTTCGTGCCTACCGGCACCATGGGCAACCAGGTCGCGGTCATGACCCACACCCGGCGCGGGGAGGAGGTCATCCTGGAGGCCGACTCCCACATCTTCTTCTACGAGGTAGGCGGATTGGCGGCCCTCTCCGGCGTCCAGGCCAGGACCGTGCCCGGCCGGCGCGGCGCCATGGACCCGGGCCAGGTGGAGGCGGCCGTGCGTGAGGACAACATTCACTTTCCGCGCACCGCCCTGGTCTGCCTGGAGAATACGCACAATCGCTCCGGCGGCACGGTGGTGCCCCTGGAGAACATGGCCGCGGTGGCCGATGTGGCCCGCCGGCATGGCGCCGCCGTCCACCTGGACGGCGCCCGCATCTTCAACGCTGCCACGGCCCTCGGCGTGCCCCCCTCGAAGGTGGCGGCCCCGGCCGATTCGGTGATGTTCGCCCTGTCCAAGGGACTGGCGGCTCCGGTGGGGTCGTTGGTGGCCGGCCGCCGCGAGTGGGTGGAGCGGGCCCGCAAGAACCGCAAACTCCTGGGCGGCGGCATGCGCCAGGTGGGTGTCCTGGCGGCGGCAGGCATCGTGGCTCTGACCAGCATGGTCGGGCGCCTGGCCGAGGACCACGCCAACGCCCGCCGGCTGGGCGAGGGAATCGCCTCCATCCCGGGCCTGGCGGTGGACCTGGAGACGGTTCAGACCAACATGGTCTCTTTCGAAGTGAACAAGCCTGGGCTCACCGCCCTCGAGCTGGTTGCGAGGATGGGGGAGCAAGGGGTCAAGGCCAACGCCACGGGCTCCAGCCGCATCCGACTGGTGACCCACAAGGACGTCTCGGCCGCCGACGTGGACGAGACGCTGCGGGTGCTGCGACGGCTTCTGGCTTAGGCCCCCCGGGCGAGTGCTGCAGTCGCCGCACCACCGCCGCAGGCTCCTCTGTCATTCACTCCTCCGTGTCGTTTCCTGGCGGTAGGGGATGGGGATGTAGCCGACGCTCGGGCGGCGGCCGGCGGGCTGGGGGTAGAGGTCCATCAGCTCGTAGATCTCAGTCGGCAGGTTGTCGTTGACCACCAGGCCAAAGCCGCGCAGCTGTTCAATGTCGATGGGGTAGTCGTGGGTCCAGCGTCCCTCAGTGAAGGTCTGGGCCAGGCTCTGCGCCTGCTCGTCGGGCATTCGGTCGCGGACGAGCTCGAAGACGGAGCGCCGAACCTGCTCCATGGCCTTGGCGGCCACGTCCGCCAGGATGAGGGTTTCGTCGTCCATCTCGGCAATGGGCTTCTCCTCCTTCACCTTGAGGATGGAAGCGGCGGGGAAATTGCCGATCTGCGGGTCCACCGGCCCGAGCACGGCGTTGGGGTCCATCACAATCTCGTCCGCCGCCAGGGCCAGCATGGTGCCCCCGGACATCGCGTAGTGCGGGACCATCACGGTGACCTTGCCGGGGTGCTTCTGGATGGCCCGAGCGATCTGCTCCGCCGCCAGCACCAGGCCACCGGGCGTGTGGAGGAGGAGGTCGATGGGCATGTCCGGTGGTGTCAGCCGGATAGCCCGGAGCACCTGCTCCGAGTCCTCAATGTTGATGTAGCGGGCCAGAGGAATGCCCAGGAAGCTGAGGGCCTCCTGCCTGTGAATCAGGGTGATCAGGCGTGAGCCGCGCCGCTTTTCAAAGTCGCGAATGATCTCCTCGCGGCCGTGAGTCACGCGCCTCTGCCGGAGCATGGGCAGGAGGAAGGTCGCGAACAGGAACAGGATCCAGATGAAGCTGGAGAGAAACCCGCTGATTGCCGTGTTCATGAGCCTAGTATTGCCCAGCGGCCGCGCCGGCCGCGGTGGAGGAGGGAACTCTTTGGATTTCATCAATCAGGGCCGGCTGCGGCCGGGCGCCTGACAAGGCGCGCCGGAAGACGCAGGGCAGAGAGCCCACAGAAACGGAAAAAGGACCGGCCGCGGGGCGGCCGGTCCTTTCGCCTGCTTGCTGTTGGGTTAGCCGGCACTCACTCAGCCTTGGCCGAAATGCCGACGAGGTCGCCGTTGTCCGCCTTGTAGAGCACGGTGAAGGTGCTGCCGACATAGGCCTTCAGGCTTTCGTCCTTGAGGGGCTCGGGGTTGGTGTAGGTCCAGGTGATCTTCAGCTCAGACTTGGCCTTGACCACCTGCTTGGTGATGTCCTCGATCTTGGGCTCCTGGGTGGACTCGGCCTTGGCCATGGCGCTGTCAAAGGACGGGGAGGTGCGCAGCTCCAGAACGCGGAAGTTCTGAAGGTCCTTGTCGCTGTTGTTCTTCAGGACGCCGGTGAAGGTGACGGTCTTCTTGTCCTCGGA
>CALMNP010000155.1 GCA_937868875.1 uncultured Bacillota bacterium
GCCCTGCCCCTGTCCGCGATGCAGGCCCAATTCGGTGAGCACGGGAGGCGCCTCGGGGAGTTGGCGGGAGGCCGGGATGCCGACCCCGTGGTGACTACCCGGCTGCCGGAGCAGGTGCGGGAAGCCCTGGTTTTCCCGGCTCCCGTCGCCGATGGGGAGGTTCTAAAGACAGCCTTGAGGCAGCTGGTGGCGCGGCTGCTGGGCCGGCCGGACATGCGGGGCAAGGGGGTGCGCAGCCTGCGGCTGGCCATCGGCCTGGAGGGGCAGCGCTCCTGGGAGAAGACCGTAACCCTGAAGGAGGCCAGCTCTTCCGCCGAGCGCATCCGGCTGGCCCTGCAGAATCACCTGGCCGGTCTGGTTCTTCCCGCCCCTGCCGAGTCCATGGCCCTGGAGGTCCTGCTGGAAGGGGAGGCCAATTGCAAGCAGCTGACCGTAGATGCGGTGGCGGAGGAGCGCCGTACACGGCTGGCGGAGGCCGCCCGCCAGCTCCAGGCCCGGTATGGAGAATCCACGCTCTTTCAGGTGGTGAGCCTTGAACCATGGTCACGTCTGCCCGAGCGCCGGTACGGTCTCATCAGTTTCGAGCCCTGAACGAGCCGCGCCCCATCCGGGTGCGAGCCCGGGAGGACGGTGTCCCCCAGGCGGTGCTGCTGGATCGCCGCTGGCGGCAGGTGGAGGCGGTCCATGACCACTGGCGCGTCGAGGACCAGTGGTGGCGCCAGCCCCTGAGCCGCTACTACTATGAGGTGCTGACGGATGGGGGGACGGTCCATGTCATCTACCAGGACCGGCTCACAGGGGCCTGGTTCCTGCAGCGGGACTGACATGGCCGGCTACGTCGAGCTTCACGCACACTCTGCCTTCTCTTTCCTCGACGGCGCCTCCCTGCCCGAAGAGTTGGTGCTGCGGGCCAGGGACCTGGGCTACCAGGCCCTGGCCCTCACCGACCACGACGGCGTTTATGGCTCCATGGAGTTTGCCCGGACCGCCAGGGCCTGGGGACTGCAGCCTATCACCGGAGCAGAGCTGACCCTGGGCCGCGGCATCCTGGGGGCAGAGACGCCGCCAGGCCGGACCCCCGAGGGTGGATTTCATCTGACCCTGTTGGCCGAGACACCAGAGGGGTACGCCAACCTCTGCCGCCTCATCACCCTGGCCTTTCAGGGCCGGGAGAAGGGCGACCCCTCCCTGGACCCCACCTTCCTGGAACAGCATGCCACCGGCCTCATCTGCCTCTCCGGCTGCCGGCGGGGTGAGCTGGCACAGCGGGTGGACGAGGGGGACCTGGCCAGGGCCGCGGCGGTGGCCAGGCGGCTGGCCGAGTGGTTCGGGCCGGACCGCTTTTATATAGAGC
>CALMNP010000156.1 GCA_937868875.1 uncultured Bacillota bacterium
CGACGTCTCATACCGCTTCGGCGCCGCGCTCCCCAGTGCGGACGCGGATGGCGTCTTCAAGCGGGTAGACAAAAATCTTCCCGTCACCCACGGAGCCGGTCCGGGCATGCTCAAGGATGGCCTCCACCGCCCGCTTCGACAGGGCTTCGGGGGTGATGACTTCGATCTTCACCTTGGGCACAAGCGGGATCTTCACCGTGGCACCCCGGTAGGTCTCCGTGAAACCTTGCTGTTCACCGAATCCACGCACCTCGGAGACCGTGACGCCGCCCACCCCCAGCTCAGCCAGGGCTGTACGCACTGCCTCCAGCCGGTCCGGCCGGATGATGGCCTCAACCTTTCGGCCCCAGACATTGCCAGACTGGGGAGCCACGCCGCGGTGGCTCAGTTCGAGGACGTGGCCGGTGGCCACCCTGGTCTCCGCGGCAGGTTCGAACCCCTGGTGGACCAGGACGAACTCCGGATAGGCCAGGGCACCCATCTCCGGCACATCGAGGCCGGCTACCTCATCCTCCGGCCTGACCCGCATGCCGAAGAGCTTGTCGTACGCTCGGTAGAACAGGTAGGAGGCGCCCAAGCCCCAGGCGACCACCACGCCCATCCCGACCAACTGGGCGACCAATTGGCCAGGGTTGCCGTAGAACAGGCCAGTCACGGCGCCGTCCACGCCGTTCAAGCCACTGCCGTAGGTGCCGTCGGCAAACAGGCCCAGGGCCAACAGCCCCCAGAGGCCGTTCACCCCGTGGACCGCCACGGCGCCAACCGGATCGTCGATCCTGAGCTTCCGCTCCAGGAAGAGCGCCGCCAGCACCACCAGGATGCCACCGACACCGCCGATGATGACCGCAGAGACCGGGGAGACGAAGGCCGATGGTCCCGTGATGGCGACCAGTCCCGCGAGGGCGCCGTTGCACATCATGGAGACGTCAAAGGTGTTGAACCGGGCCTTGACGTAAAGGAGCGCTGCCAGGCCGCCGGCGGCTCCGGCCAGCATGGTGTTGACCGCCACCACCGCCAGGCGCAGGTCGCTGCCCGCCAGGGTCGAGCCGGCGTTGAACCCGAACCAGCCGAAGAACAGGATGATGGTGCCCAGCACCCCCATGGGCAGGTCGTGGCCGGGGATCGCCACCGGGGTTCCGTCCTTGTTGTACTTGCCATGCCTCGGCCCCAGCACCAGCGCGCCGGCCAGGGCGGCCATCCCGCCGATGGTGTGCACCACGCCCGACCCGGCGAAGTCCACCACGCCATGCCCGAGGCCCAGCTTCAAGCCCAACTGGGACAGCCAGCCACCGCCCCAGACCCAGTTGCCGAACACCGGGTAGAGCAGCATGGAGATGAAGAACGAACCGACAATGACGGCGCTGAACTTGATGCGTTCCGCCATGGCGCCTGTGGGGATGGTCACAGCGGTGTCCATGAAGACCATCTGGAAGAAAAACAGCAGAACCACCGCCACGTCATAGGCCGCGCCGGTCAGCAGCCAGCCCTTGGCGCCGAGCAGGTTCCAGCCGCCGATGCTGATGCCCCTGCTGAGCACGTCCGTACCCGTCAAGGTGGCGAGGGCCCCTACGTTTCCAAACATCAGCGGGAACCCCACGAGCCAGAACCCGATGGCGCCGACCAGGAAAACCACCAGGTTCATGCCCATGGTATGGGCAGCGTTCTTGGCTCGCGTGAACCCGGTCTCCACCAGCGCGAAACCCGCCTGCATGAAGAAGACCAGAGCGCCCGCCACCAGGACCCAAACGAAGTTGAGCCCCACTCCGGTCAGCTTTTCCGCCGGCACACCGGCCCCGGTGGGGTCCCCCTGCGCCAGAGCCGGCGTCGCTGCGGCGAGCGTCAAGAGAGCCGTTGCGGCACCAGCAAGAAACCCTTTCCACTTTCCCATGCGCAGCCCTCCTGTGGCTCGGCCTCTTGGCTGTCAGGTTTCCTGACAATTGCCTGAGCCCTGTTGCCCGAAGTATACTCGCGCCACCCGGAACAGGGAAGGGTTGTGTCAGATTGTCAGGGGCCAGAGAGCGTGATTGTTGCGGGCCGTGCTAGAGGCCAGGCTCATATATCAACCTTACATCGTCGATAAAGCGGCCGGACGCCCATCACTTCTATG
>CALMNP010000157.1 GCA_937868875.1 uncultured Bacillota bacterium
TCGCCGCCCACCAGGTCGAGGTAGGGCTGAACCCTCCGCCGGGCCTCCGGGTCGCGGTCCAGCACGGCGCCGGCGCGCGGCGACAGCAGGCCCATGGCCAGGCCCGTGCGGATGAAGATGCCGATGCCCCGTTCCGACGCCTTCGTAATCAGGGGCCCGGCGGCGCGGTTCAACAGGTTGTACTCCACCTGCAGCACGTCGAAGTCGCCGCTCTCGATACAGGCCTCCAGCACGTCCATGTCCGGCGAGGCGCCCACGTGGCGGATCTTGCCCTCCGCCCTGGCCTCCTTCATGGCGCGGACGCAGCCGCCGTCCCGCAGCACCTCCTCGGGGTCAGGCCCGAAGTGGATCTGCATCACGTCGATGACATCCGTCTGCAGCAGTTCAAGGCTGCGGTCGATGGAGCGCTTCACGGCCTCGTAGCTGAAGTCGTAGTAGGTGTCCGGCTCCGCGTTGTGCTCGCCGCACTTGGAGGTCAGCACATATTCGCGTCGCCGGTGGCTGACAGACTTGCCGATGCGCTCCTCCGACCGGTGGTAGGCAGCGGCGGTGTCGATGATGTTAATGCCGTAGTCCAGGACCGCATTCAGCACCCGGGCCGCCTCCGCCTCAGCGGGACGCTGCCGTTCGGCGGTGCCGCCGAGCCCCCAGTCCCGTCCGATTTCCAGGGAGCCAAAGCCCAGTAGGGTCACGCTCAGGCCCGTGCGGCCCAGAGGCCGTCTCTCCAGCCCTGTCTCCAACAAAAAACCCCCTCCTAGAGTACCTTTCATCAGTGACCTTCGGCCGAAACGCCCTTGTTTCCTGCCGGCAGCGCGCTCGGTACGTCCCATGCACGACGTTCAGCCCGCCGTCTTCACCGAAGTACAGTAATGCCCCGTTCCCCCAAGAAAACACAGGAACTGCCCTTCAGGACAGCCCCTGAACTCCTGTATCCGCTTACCCCTGCGGGGTCTGGGCGCCTGGTCTCACCTTCGCGGCCGGGCCGACCCACACCCGGCGCAGCAGCGCGTCCAGCCCGGCCGCCAGCACCAGGAGGCCCGGCACGAAGATCAGCCAGGTGAACATGAAGCTGATGGGGTCGGGCCGGAACAGGTCGCCCGACGCCCGGTCCCCCTGTGACACGGCACTACTCCTCCGCCCTGGCCGCCAGCGGGCTGACGACGCCCACCCCGAACACGGCCAACGAGGCCTTCGCCCTGGTCATCGCGATGTAGAGGAGGCGGCCGTTCTCCGGGGTGGCGGGGAAGCTCGCCTCGCTCACGCCCGCCACCGCCACCGCGTCAAACTCGAGGCCGCGGGCCAGAACCACCGTCAGGACCACGATGCCGCCCTCGTAGCGGTCCTCCGCGGACCGCACCAGGCCGGTCGTGAGCCCGTTCTCCTTCAGGGCCTGCCATAGCTCCTCCGCCTCGGCCACGGTCTTCGTGATGACCGCCGTGCTGGAGAAGCCCTGCTCCTTCGTCCACCGCAGCCAATCGGCGACGTCACCGACCATCTCCGCGGCGGAGGCGGCGGGCCGGAAGAGCACCGCGTCGCCGGGGATGAGTGAGTCCGGCACCTCGGTGGCCATCGCTCCGGATCGAACCAGGGCCTGATGCGCCGTTTGGATGATGCGCTGGGTCGTGCGGTAGCTGCGGTGCAGCTGGTGCAGGCGGCAGGTGTTTTTGGGGAAGACCGGGCCGATCAGCTCGTCCCAGCCGGACAGGCCCAGTTCCTCCCGCGCCCGCTGCCCCAGGTCGCCGACGATGGTCAGCGAGTCGTGCCGGGCGAAGGGCGCCAGTACGGCGTAGCGCAGGGGCGCGAAGTCCTGGCCTTCGTCCACGACGATGTGGTCCCAGCGGGCGCTGTCCGGAATCCCGTAGAGGCGGGTCCAGAGGTAGACCAGCCCGGCCAGGTCGGCGGCCTCGACGGCCCCGGCCTCTTTCAGCTTCTGGGCGTGGGCCTTGAAGGGCCCGGTCATCCCCTGGCCCAACCAGCGGTCGACGCCCCGGTCCGGGTCGAGCAGGATGTCCCGATACACGTCCAGGGTGGCGCGCGGCCGCCAACGCTCGACCATCCTGTCCGCCCAGGCGGCCACGCCGGGCTCTTCATCGAAGCCGCGGTTCTTCAGCCAGGTCCGGAGGAGCTGGATGGCGCGCTGGGTCCGCACCATGAGGGGCCGGTCCGCCCGCCCCTGGATCCAGTTGCGGATCTGCGCCGCCGGGATGCGGGCGTTGCCGATGAGGACGTCGTGGTCCGGAACCAGGGACTCCTCCAGCCGCTTGAGGCCCTCGTCCAGGAGACGGCGGAAGGTCAGGGACTCCTTGAACTTGACGCGTCGCACGTCTTCGTCCCGGACCGGCGCTCCCAGGCGCACGGCTGGCCAGTCCTTCTTGTTGGCTCCAAAGACCACGCCGCCGGCCCAGTCCTCAAAGGTGGTCTGCGGCACGCCCTCCTCGAACAGGGACGGCAGTACCTCCGCGATGTAGGAAAGGAAGAGCGGCGTCGGCGCCACCACCAGGGCGGAGGGCCGCTTCACGCCCGCCAGCCGCAGGTTGTACAGGACCTGGGCGACGCGGTGCAGCGCAATGCTGGTCTTGCCGCTGCCCGCCACCCCTTGGACGATGACCGTGTGGTCATGCTCCTCGGCGATGATGGCGTGCTGCTCGCGCTGAATGCTGCGGACGATGTCGCGCAGGTGGGACCCGGCCGAGGTCTTCAGCAGGCTGCGGAGGTAGTCGTCGGCCAGAAACTCCTGGCCCTCCACCGGCGCCACGGCGCCCAACGGGTACTTCGGGTGGACCTGCTGGTCGTAGACGCCGCGCAGGGCCGCCTTGTCGACGTCCAGGTGACGCACCAGGTAAAGCTCCACCTCCACCCAGTCCTCCTCCACCTTGAAGGCCTGGGGTCCGACCTCCCCCTCGTAGAAGAGCCGGGCGACCGGCGCTCGCCAGTCGGTCACGCGGTTGTGGAGGCGCGTGTGGTCCGAGTAGACGGGCGTCGTTCCGATATAAAGCTTCTTCAGCCCGTTGTCGGCCGGGGCCCCCGGGTGCTCCCTATCAAGGATGTCAATGCGGCCGAAGTAGGGGCGGTCCAGCACGGCCTCCAACTGACGGCCGTACTTCTTCCATTCATCGATGACGATGGCGTCCTCGGTGGCGTGGATCTTGGGGTCGAACTTGAGCTGGCGAAGGCGCTTGGCCTCGGTCCTGGCGAGGTCAATGGTTTCCTCCAAGTTGGCCTTCTCGTCGGGGAAGGCGGGGTGTTGGGCAGGTTGCGGGGGTTGTCCTGATCGCTCGGGTGAGTCGGCTGGTGGGGCCATATTGAGACCTCCCCTCTATCTGGTGCAAGTAATGCTCGGCGCACCGCGTGACGCGTGGGGTGCCGCCGCCGAGAGGTGACGGCAGCTCCGCACGGTGCTGACGGGCAGACGCAAAAAGCCCGAACCACCCGGAAAGGGGGTGGTCGGGAAAAGGTCGCTTTGCCATCATATCGAAGTGTTGCGCGTTGCGCAAGGGTAGTGGCAGCGGATCTACGAGGCGCTGCCGATTCACGAAAATCAGCACGCCCTTGGAATAGGTTTTAATGAACACGTTTGTAATGTTTACGGGTATCTTCTTGATGGAGACGTATGCTGTGAACCTTGTGGTTCCTGGCGCAGGAGGCGCGTTTCTTTTACAAACACCTCGGGCGGTACTCGTAACGAGGACCCGTTGAAACCCTCCGACGCTTCCGCT
>CALMNP010000158.1 GCA_937868875.1 uncultured Bacillota bacterium
TACGTCGGCATCCTGGGCGTCCTGTCTCTGGCGCTGGTGGCCTCACGCGTGAGGCGGCAGGCCGGTGCAGAGAGTGGCACCGGCACCAGCGGCCGCCGGCGGACGACGGGCCCCTGGCTGGGCGAGGCCCTCCGCCAGGCGGCAGGCCACGGGCTGGTCCTGGCATCCGTGGCCATAGCGGCCGGCGGCTTCTGGTACCTTCGCACCTGGGCGGCCTACGGCAGCCCGGTCTACCCCTTCAGCGTCAGGGTGTTGGGGCACACCCTGTTTGCGGGCCTGGGCTCGGTGGGCAGCCTTATCTACGTGGCCAACACGCCCCAGGAGTACCTGAATACCGGCTTCCTCAGCAACATGGTCCGCTCCTGGTTCGAGGCCAGCCGGGAGTCCTACTCGTTTTATACCCGCACCGGCGGTTTCGGCGCCATCTGGGCTGTGCTGGGCGTCCCGGCCGTGGCGCTTTTTGCGGTCCGGGCCATACAGAAGCGTGACCTTCGCGCCGCGACTCTGCTGGGGCTCGGGGCCCTCATGGTTGTCCTTCACTCCGGCAGTTGGTGGCCGCGCTACAGCATCCTGGTGCCCGGTATCGGCCTGGTGGCTACGGGTTGGCTGCTGGCCGAGGGGCTGCAGCACCGCCTCCTGCGGACCCAGCTTACTGTCCTGGTTCTGGTGGTCACAGCCTGGTCCCTGCTGCGCGCAGACCTCAGCCTGGCCCAGGCGCTGCCCCGGGCACTCGCCCTGCCGCCGGCGCAGCGGACCATCGGCCGCCTTTACCTGGCCGACTATGCCCCGGTGGACGCGTTGGTGCCCGCCGGAGCCCAACTCGGCTACGCCCCCATGACGTTCATCTACCCTCTCTTCGGCCCCGACCTGCAGCGACGGGTCGTCCAGGTGGACGGGGCGACCCCGGCGGAGTGGCTGGACAACATACGTCGTACCGGAGTGTCCTACGTGTCCGTGTTGAAGCGCTACGGACCCCACTACGCCTGGGCCCGGCAGTCGGGCGGACTGCTGGAGGAGATTGAGACGGAGGGAGAGGTGGGTCTCTTTGTGGTCAGGTAGCGGAGCCCGCGGCGCGCCAACCCAACCGGCCACAGCCGCCGGCTGGGTCTGGGCCTACCTCGCCCTGGCTTACCTGGCCCTGGTCGTCTACGCCATAGTGGGCGGCCACCTCTACAGCCTGCCTGGCGAACTGAGCCAGGCGGAGCGCCTGTTGGTCGATGTGCTGCGTCTCACCCTGGGCCTCCACGTCTTTCGCCCCTAGAACAACACCCGGCCATTTGCTATGCTATGGGGTACAGGCACAGGAGGCGGTTGAGAGATGGCAGGTGCGTCAAGACCGGGCCCCCCCGCGGGGCGCGACATCCGGCGGGGGCATCCCCTGGCGGCGCTCAGTCATCGCAACTTCCGTCTCTTCTTTTTGGGGCAGCTCGTCTCCCTTATCGGCACCTGGATGCAGACCGTGGGTCAGCAGTGGCTGGTCATCGACCGGCTGACGCCGTCGCCCTTCCTGCTGAGCCTCGTCTCCGCAGCCCAATTCCTGCCGGTGCTGGTGTTGTCCTTGGCCGCCGGGGCGATGGCCGACTGGATGCCCAAGCGGCGGCTCGTCATTATCACGCAGTCCGTTCTCATGACCCTGGCCCTGGTCCTGGCCCTGCTCACCTGGACCGGCGTCGTACAGTACTGGCACATCCTTGTGCTTTCGCTGCTCCTGGGCACGGCCAGCGCCTTCGACATGCCGGCCCGGCAGTCGTTCATGGTGGAAATGGTGGGGCGTGAGGACCTGATGAACGCCATCGCCCTCAACTCCGCCGTCTTCAACGGCGCCCGGGTGGTGGGGCCGTGGGTGGCCGGCAAGGCCATCGCCAGGCTGGGCATCTCCGCCGCCTTCTTCTTCAACGGCATCAGCTTTCTGGCGGTTATCGCCGCTCTGGTGGCCATGAACATCGAGGACAAGGCGCATCCCCGGGTGGCCCTGCGCGGCATCTCTAAGGATATTGGCGAGGGTCTGTCCTTCATTCGCCGGACGCCCATCCTGCTGGCCCTCAACATGTTGATGGCCCTGATCAGTACCTTCGTCCTGAACTTTAACGTCTTGACCCCCGTGCTCGCCAAGCAGGTCCTGCATCAGAACGCCGAGGGCTTCTCCGGCCTGATGTCGGCCATGGGACTCGGCGCCTTGCTCGGCGCCATCGCCCTGGCCGTCGCCAGCCGCTTCGGCCCGCGGCTGGCCCTGGTTTTCGGCGGGGCCGCCCTGGTGTCTGTGGCCGAACTGGCCCTGGTGACCGCGCATACGGCTTTCGCCGCCGAGGCCATCTTGTTTGTGGCGGGCGCCGCGACCATCGTCTTCTCCGCCATGACCAACACCCTCCTGCAGACGAACGTGCCGGACAACCTCCGGGGCCGGGTCATGAGCGTCTACTCGCTGGTGTTCGGCGGCGTCACCCCCATCGGCGCGCTCATCACCGGCGCCGTGCTGGACGTCGGCGGCCCGGCGGCCGGCTTCATCGAGGGAGGTGCCCTGGGGGTCATCTCCGTCCTTCTCGTCCTGGTCTGGTGGCAGGGCCACAGGCCCCGCCCGGCCGAGGCCTGATCGTCGCCCCGGCGACGACCGGTTCAGCCCGGCCGGGGTCCCAAACTGAGCGTGTAGAGGGGCTGATGGCTTGGATCAGCGCCGTTTCGGCAGCACCGGCGATGTCCTCCCGGTGCTGGGCATGGGCACCTGGCGCACCTTTGACGTCAGGGGTCCGGAGGAGCGGCTTGCCGCCGCCATCGCCGGCGAATGCCTTGACCTGGGCGTCCGCGTCTTCGACTCCTCGCCCATGTACGGCGAGGCCGAGCGAGTGTTGGGCAACGCCCTGGAGCCGCGCCGGGACGAGGCGTTCATTGCCACCAAGGTCTGGGCCCGCACGCGAGAAGAGGGGCGCCGGCAGATCGATCGCGCCTTCGCCCTCTTCCACACGGACGTCATCGACCTGTATCAGGTGCACAACCTGCTGGCCTGGCGTCAGCAGTTGGACCAGTTGGAGGAACTTCGCGCCGCGGGCCGGGTGCGGTGGCTGGGCGCCACCCACTACAGCCCCACGCAGTTCGACGAGTTGGAAACGGTGATGCGCTCGGGCCGCGTGCACATGGTCCAGATACCCTACAACCCCTGGGAGCGCGAGGTGGAGCAGCGCATCCTGCCCCTCGGCCGGGAGCTGGACCTCGGGGTGATGGTCATGCGCCCCTTCGCCGAGGGCGGCCTGATGCGCCGCCCCCCCGCGCCCGACAAGCTGGAGCCGCTCCGGCCCTACGGCGTTGGTACCTGGGCCCAGACCCTGCTCAAATGGATTCTCAGCGATCCGCGGGTGAACGTGGTCATTCCGGCTACATCCCGGCTCGGCCGCATGGGGGAAAACGCGCTGGCGTCGGCGCCGCCCTGGTTCCCGGCGGACATTCGCGACTACGTGGTCCGTCTGGCCGAGGCGGCGCGATGACAGGAGGCGAGGCCATGGTTCGTGCCCGTGTGTTCGTAACCCGCAGGCTTCCGGAAGAGACCCTGGCGGGTCTCTTGGGAGCGGCGGAGGTCTACGTCTGGCCGGAGGAGTCCGTGCCGGTACCGCGGGAATTCCTGCTGTCCGAGGCCTCCGAGTGCGAGGCCCTGCTCACCATGCTCTCAGACCGGGTGGATGAGGAGTTGCTGGCGGCGTCGCCGGGGCTGAAAGTCGTGGCCAATATGGCGGTGGGCTACGATAACATCGACCTCGACGCGGCGCGCCGCCACGGGGTGGTCATCACCAACACGCCGGGCGTGTTGGACGATGCCACCGCCGACCTGGCTTTCGCCCTGCTTCTGGCCGCCGCCCGGCGCCTGCCTGAGGCCGAGCGGATGCTGCGCCAGGGGCAGTGGACCGGCTGGTCGCCCCTCTGGCTGGCAGGCAAGGACCTGCGTGGCGCCACCCTGGGCATCGTTGGTGCAGGCCGCATCGGTCAGGCCATGGCCCGCCGCGGCAAGGGCTTCGGCATGCGGATCCTCTACACCGCCCGGGGCCCCAAGCCGGCCTTCGAGGCGGAGCTGGGAGCCGAGTACCGCTCTCTTGCGGACCTCCTGGCCGAATCGGACTTCGTCAGTCTGCACGTACCCCTGACCCCCAAGACTCGAGAGCTGATAGGCCGCAAGGAACTGGCCCGAATGAAGCCCGGGGCCGTTCTGATCAACACCGCCCGCGGCGCCGTGGTGGACGAGGATGCCCTCTACGACGCCCTGTCCGCCGGTCACCTGCAGGCGGCGGGCCTCGACGTCTATTCCGTCGAGCCCGTGCCGTTGGACCACCCGCTTCTAACGCTCCCCAACGTCGTCGCCCTTCCCCACCTGGGAAGCGCCACCGTCGAGACCCGCCTGACCATGGCCCGCCTCGCCGCCGACAACATTCTGGCGGTGCTGCAGGGCCGGTCCCCGCTGACGCCCGTGTCGCTGTGAGCAAGGGCCCGGCCGGACGGGCCGAGCTCTGCCATAGAGCCCGAGGGGAGGACGATGACCGTGGCCCGTTACGTTCGTTTTGTGCCGCAGAGCGTCCAGGGTCGGACAGAGGCCGAGCTGCAGGCGGCCTGGGGCCTGTGGGAGGGAGATCGGGTTCTGACCCTGGCGTCCAGCCCCTTTTCGTCCTCAGGCGGAGGCGCTGATCAGCCGGGACCCGTGCCCGACGGCCGCTCTTATCCGGTGGACCAGGTGCGCCTGCTGGTCCCTTGCCTGCCGTCCAAGGTGGTGGGCGTGGGCTTCAACTACCGCCGGCACGCACAGGAATTGGACTTCAAGCTTCCCGAGCGGCCCGCTCTTTTCCTCAAGCCGCTGACAACGATTGTGGGGCCGGCCGACCCGGTGGTCTACCCTGAGATGAGCCGGCAGGTGGAGTACGAGGGCGAGCTGGCAGTGGTCATCGGCCGGACCGCCCGCAGGGTCTCGCTGGAGGAGGCACTGGATTGCATCCTCGGCTACACCTGCGCCAACGACGTCACTGCCCGCGATCTGCAGTCCAAAGACAGCCAGTGGACCGTGGCCAAGGGGTTTGACACCTTCTGCCCCCTGGGGCCGGCCGTCGTCACCAGGCTCGACCCGTCGGTCCTCACGGTGACCACCTCTGTAAACGGCGCGGTCAGACAGCACGGTTCGGTCTCCGACCTTATCTTCACCGTGCCGGAACTGGTCAGCTACATCTCCCGGGTGATGACCCTCTTGCCGGGAGACGTCATCCTCACGGGTACACCCGCCGGCGTAGGCCCGGTCCGACCCGGCGACCGGATGCAGGTGACCATTGAAGGCATCGGAAGCCTGGAAAACCCCGTTCAAAGCCTGCCATAGCGCCAGACACAAAAAAGCCACCTGAAAGGGTGGCTTTTCTCCCGTGGGGAGCGGGCTCAGGGCTCCTGGCCTCGCGCCTCGAACTCCGAGGGTGTATCGACGGGCTGCTCCACCGCCAGAGTACCCCCAAAATGTGAACGTCATGTGAACCTTGGGCGAAAACGGATCGCAGGCGGAAGGAGGGAGGGAAGAGCCGCTTCTGTGGCGAACGCTTCGCCTGATCCTTCGGGAACAGGAGGGAGCAGCAGTGGTCTTTATGGAGGAACAGGCGTTTGTGGGCATGTTGCTCTCTGCGATAGAAGTTTACCGTCACGAGTGTTATGGTATCGTGCTGGGCCACCGGGATGGCGACAACTGGGTGGTGGAGAGTGTCATCCCCTACCTGACGGCCGAGACTACGCCTACCGGGGTAGAGGTCCGCTGGCGCCGCGAACGCCGGCTGGGTGAGGTCCTGGGCCTCCTCAGCACCAGGCAGGTCCTGGGGGATTACCACTCCCACACCGCCTGGGGGCCGCGCCGCGCCCTGTCCATTCTCTCGGACGTGGATGTGGAGACCATGGCCCAGGACGAGGTGCAGCTTCTCGTCGCCGTCAACGATCGGGTCCGGACGCAGCCCTGGCGGTATTTGCGTGACGGCAGCCTGTCAGGCACACTGGGGGAGTACCACATCCGCATTTCCGCCTACTCGTTCAACGACGGGGACAAGCAGGCCGGCCGCCGCCCGCGGCAGGTGCCGGTCAGGTGCCCCTTCGCCATCGGCTTCATGGCACCGCGGAGCCTGGCTGCGGGATCCTAGAGCAGGCACAAAGGTCGAAGCCCCGCCGCCGGCGGGGCTTCGACCTGTTTCATCGGCCGTGGGACGCGGAGCTAGCCGTCCTGGCGCTGGCCCGTGGGCCCCCACCCGAAACCCCCGGCGCGGTCTAGCGTCTATCACGCTGAAAGGGGTCGCCAGACCCCACTTCTTAGGAGGAAGAGCCATGACCTGGAACAGCCGCGAATGGATCGCCGTGGGCACAGTCGCCCTGCTTCTTTTTCTGGCCGCCCTGGGAGGGGCCGCCTGGCTCAGGCCTCAGTCCGTGCAGGTTCTAAATGGCGCCGATGCCGAGCACTCGCTGGCAACCACCGGCGAGGCCGAGCTTCAGGTCAAGCCGGACACGGCCCTGGTCAACCTGGGCATCAACCTGAAGGCCGGAGACGCCAAGAGCGCCCAGTCGCAGGCCAACCAGAAGCTGCAAGCCATCATCAAGGCCCTGAAGGACCAGGGCATTGCCGAGGACAAGGTCCGGACCGTCAACTTCAACCTGCAGCCCGAGTACCGCTACGACAGCGGCGCCGCCCGCCTGGACGGCTATCGGGTGTACAGCACGGTGCAGGTCACCACGACCCAGCTGGATGGAGTGGGCGGCCTCATCGACGCTGCCATAGCCGCCGGCGCCAACCAGGTGGAGAGCGTCTCGTTCACCCTGAAGAATCGTGACCAGTACAAGCAGCAGGCCATCGACGAGGCCCTGGCGGAAGCCCGCCAGAAGGCGGAGGCCTCCGCCCAGAAACTAGGGACCCAGGTCACCGGCGTCAGGCACGTGACGATCAACGACGGAGGCAGCGCTCCGCCGCCCATCTACTACGACAAGCGGATGGCGAACGAGGGGGCGGCTCCGGCCCCCGCGGGGGCGGCCACACCGGTCATGCCGGGGAGCTTCCAGTTCCAGGTCAGCGTCCAGGTGGAGTTTGGCCTTAAGTAGGGGGTGCGTCTCAAGCAGGTGCCGGAAGGCGCAGGGAGAAGCGCCGGGTGCAGCAGCCCGGCGCTTTCTGCCTGCCCGTGACCCGGCCGTTGCCGGGCAGGTAAGGCTGGAGTAAGATAAGGGGAGTCTCCCGACCAACGGAGGATTCATGAAGACCTACGAAACCATGTGCGACCTGCTGCTCAATGCCGTCGAAGATGCAGGCCTGAGCATCGCCTCGGTCGAGCACTACATCGAAACCATAACATTGGACAAGGAATTTATCTTCGTCTGCGTGCCCGAGGGGGAGGAAGACTCCCCCAAGGTGCGGGCCGAGATCTCTTTCGTCTGGGATTCCACCTTGACGGCTGCGTCCGTCTACGGTCAGGGAAGAAGCCCCCACGGCGCCGGTTCCGATCTGGAACTGGACACGCCGCCCCTCAACCTGGACATGCTGCCCATCGGCGGCTCGCCGGTCGTGGAGCTGTACATCAAGTACCAGTTCGAGGTTCCCAGCGCCGAGCGCGTTCCCGAACTGGCCGACCGCCTTCGCTCTATTCTGCGCGGGGTCATCGGTCATGAGAACTTCCCGGAGGTTCGTTTCGAGGTTTCGGTCCTCCCGGATGGCAAGGTAGTGGTCGACGACGCCTTTGCTTTCTACTGGTGGCAGGTGGACCTGGGCCGCGACGTGGAGGGGGAGTTTGACGAGATCATGGGCGAGGTGCACCACGTGCTCTCGGCCCTGATGACCTCGGATCTGGGTGGTTGAACCGACGGGAACGGCCCCGCCTCCGGACGCCCGTGCTGGGCAGGAAGGGCGGGGCCGCTGCATATAGTTCGGGCAAGAGGAACCGGAAGGGGCGACGAACGTGAACTGGCTCTGGCTGGTGGCGGCCTATCTGCTGGGTTCCATTCCCTCGGCCTCCATCTTCTCCGGGTTGAAGGGCAAGAAGATTACGGAAACGGGCAGCGGCAACGTGGGCGCCAAGAATACGCTGCAGAACGTGGGGGTTCTGGCCGGCATCGCCACCGCCCTGGTGGACCTCGGGAAGGGTGCAGCCGCCGTCTGGTTGGCCCGCCGCTTCGGCTCGGACCTGTTTGCGGCCTGGGCCGCCGTGGCCGCCATCGCCGGCCACAACTACATGCTCTTCCTCCGGTTTCAGGGCGGCAAGGGGCTGGCCACAGGCGCCGGCGCCTTTCTGCTGCTCTCGCCCGCGTCCGTCTTCTGGGCTCTGGGTATCCTGGCCGTTGCCGCCCTCATCTTGCGCGACTCCAACGTGGGCGCCGCCGTGGCCGCCGCCGCCTTTCCCTTCGTCCTGGCGCGGATCGAAGGGGCGGGTCCCTGGTTCTGGGTTGGGCTTGCCGCCGCCATCCTGGTGCTCATCAAGCATCAGCGGGATTTCAAAGCCTACCGGGCCGGGCGTCGCGAGCTATGGTAGGCCGCAGGGGCGTGTCAACTCACGAGAAAAGGTAACCGAACAGGGTAGGCTCACTCACGAGAAAAGGTAACTCAACTAGTCAGCGGCAGCGATCAGGGCCGAGGGGTCTTGGGAGGGATTGCTAAGGAGCCGTTCCAGGTGCCGGTGCAGGGCCAGGGGACTCTGGGCCAAGATCTCCGCTTCAAGGGATATCTGGGTTGTGGAGTCCAAGATACCGGCTGTAACAGCACGGCGGAAGGGCGTCTGGGCGGTGTCATAGGTCTTTGTCAGGTGGGCTCCGTTACGGGACTTGCCGATGACCTTTCGGCTGGGTAGGTAGAGATTGGCGTAGGGGTCGAGGCACTCGTAGATCTGATTGAGCCAGGCCACCTCTTCCAGTGTGTCGTAACGGCCATATCCAACGACCTCCCGCACTAGCTGCCGGTTCTTTTGCTCGACATGGGCATTGTCGTTTTTCTTGAAGGGCCGGCTGCGGCTGAACTGGTAGCTGTGCTGCTGGCTGAACTGAAGCAGGAAGGCATTGATGAATTCGGAGCCATTATCGCTGTGCAGGGCCCAAATGCGGAAAGGCCAGCGTCCCACGATCCACTGTAGGGCCGCAAAGATCCCAGCCTGACCGCGGCCGAGCACAGCGCGGCGGGCACTCCAGCCTGTGACGATGTCCACAACGTCCAGGGTGTAGGCGTAATGTCCAGAGGAGGAGCCTCCATTATGCTCTACCAGGTCGATCTCCAAGGCACCGGGGCGAGTCTCATTCCAGGCATAGCGCCCGATGGGCACGATTGTCTGGATGCCGGGTGCGGGGCGAGACCGCAGGGCGGCCCGGCGGACCTTGGGCGTAGGCCATTCAGCCAGGCGGCGGGCCAAGGTGGCACGGCTGATACCCTGGAGTTGGCTCCGGACCACATCGTTCAGAGGCAGCTCGCCGTGGTGGTGCAGCAGTTCAGCCGTCGCCAGGAGTACGGGGTGGAGGCGTTCGGCGCAAGGGTAGTCCAGAGCCTCCCAGGTGAGTTGAATGGCGGGTAAGGCTTCCCGGTAACGTTTGGGCCGGCGGCGGCGAATAGGCTGCTTGGGGATGGGCGAATGGGCCAAGACGCGAATGGCGTACTTGCGGTGCAGACCCGTGGTGCTGACGACTTCGTCGAGGATCTGCGACTTCTCGGTGCGGCGCTTGGATGCTTGATACCGGCTGCGCATCACGCCCAGGTACTCGCGGCGGCTGCTCAGCGACATGGCCACGGCACATCCCTTCGGTTACATTTCAATTTGAGTGTGCCGGAGCTCCTTCGGTTACATATTAGCTGAGTGATTGCGAGGGGTTGACAGCCTTTACCACTCTGATGTAGAATTTCTTCGCATTCTGTCAAAGGCAAAGCTGGCGCGAGCCGGCGGCGCAAAGCTCACGGGACTGCAGGGCAGTCGGCCGGGCTACCGGATGGGCGGAAGTTGGTTTCTAGCCCGTCTCGGGTAAGAGGCGGGCTTTTCGTTTTGGCCCGTCCTGGAAGCAAAGAACTGGGAGGTCGGAGAATGCGGCGCCAGATCGTTGTTTGGACGGCAGTTTTGTTGGTGTTGACGCTGACGGCGGCCGGCTGCGGTTCCAACCAGGGCCGGGCCCCGGCGGGCCCTCCGTCCACAGGTCAGGCCTCTGCGGTTCAGAACCCCGGCGACACGCCGGCTGGGACCAGCGGAGCAAAGGGTGAGACGGCGCAGAGCAAGGTCACGTCGCCGGCCGAACGTCAGGCCATCCAGGACCAGGTGAACGCCACCCTGAGTGACATTGACAAGAACCTGAAGGCAGTCGGTCCGGACAGCACCATCGATCCCAACACTGCGGCCGGCGGCTTCTAACGGAGGGGTTTTCGCAATGAAAAAGATTACAGCACTGCTGCTCACCGTGGCCATGGTCACGAGCCTGTCCGCCACCGCCCTCGGGGCCGGCGGGAACGGGCACGGCAACAAGCAGGGCGGGAATGGTGCCGGCAAGGGGGGCCCCGCTGTCACTGGGGCGACGGGTGCTTCGCAGGACCAGACGACCCTGGCCTCCACCGGTCAGGAGTTGGCCCTTAGTTCCGGCGACCAGACTGTTCGCCAGCGCGTCAAGGACCGTCTTCGCCAATCCCAGCAGGTGCGTCAGCAGCGTCAGCTGACGGCGGAGGAGCACAAGCAGAAGCTTATGCAACTCAAGGACGAAGTGGCCCGGCTTCAGGCCATGCACAGGCAGGCGGCAGAGCTGCGTCGTGAACTGAACGGCGCCCTGCAGGCCCTGCACAAGGCAGTGGCGCAGGCACAGGGCGAGGAGAAGTGGCAGGCCCTAAAGAAGGCTCTGCCGCAGATTCAGGCCGTATCCCAGCGGGTCGGCGACGTCCGCGGGCAGTATCAGGAGTCGGAAGGGGCCCTGGAGGCCTTCCAGGAGGCGTCCGGCAGCAAGGACCTGCTGAGTGCGGTCGCTGCCATCCAGGATTCGGAGGTGCGCGTGCAGACTCGCATCGAGGCTATGCAGCAGGTGCTGGACGCGGTCCTCGCTCTGACGGCCCAGCTCGAGGCCGCTCCGGCCGACCCCACGGCTCCCGCCGACGGAACGCAGCCACAGACCGACACGCAGACCCAGCCTGCACCGGCCGAGACGGCCACGCCCTAGCGGAGGGGCCGTTGGGTGAGGACCCCGACCAGGTCGGGGTCCTTTCTGTGCTATCATGGGACGCATGAGGGTCCCTCGGAGCGACGGATGACTGTGGCCTTACCCGCCCATTCTAGCGGCGGAAGGCCGCACCGGCCGTGCGGAGCAAAAGGGGGGAACGGCCCGGCTTGTGGGGGGAAAGAGCGTGAGCACACCGGAGGCTGGTATGTTGACGGCAACCGACGAGAAAACCGCAGAGACCATACGCCGGGACATCCGGCTCCTGGCCCTGGACGCGGACGGTACCGTGTTGGACCGGTCCGGCCGCGTCAGGGTGGCGACCCGCCGGGCCATCCGGGCGGCGCAGCAGCGCGGGGTGCGCGTGGTGTTGGCCACCGGCCGCCTGCACAGTTCGGCCGCCCGCGTGGCGGCCGAGGCGGGGATGGATGAGCCCGTCATCAGCTGCAATGGCGCTGCCGCCGGCTCGCTGAAGCACCCACCGCAGATGTGGTGGCGGGACCCCCTGGAGGCCGACGATCTCCGCCGGTTGGTGGCCGTCCTGGAGGAATACCGCTGTTCCTACGAGCTGTATGTTCTGGATCACATGTACACGTCCCGCCGCAGCCTGAGCCTCCGTGCCTTCTGGGGCTGGACCAGGCCCCAGGTTCGGCACGCCTGGCGCACGCTGCGCCGGATCTGGCAAGACCTGCACCTGGTGGGGCTGCGGCCCTTCAGCGAGTGGCCGGCTACGCCGGAAGAGCTGCCGGAGAAGGTCATGGTGACCCATTCCAACGCACGGCGACTGGACGAGGTCCGCCTCGCCTTGACGGAGATGTTTCCGGACCGGCTGGAGACGGCTCGCACCGGGGAACATTTTCTGGAAATCACCCGGGCTGGAATCAGCAAGGGCAGCGGTCTGGCCCGTCTCGCCTCCACCCTGGGGATTCGGCCGGAGCAGGTGATGGCCATCGGCGACCAGGGCAACGACCTGCCCATGCTGCGCTGGGCCGGCCTGGGAGTGGCCATGGGCCACGCTCCCGATTACGTTCGCGAGGCGGCGGACGCCGTCACCCTGAGCAACGACAGGGACGGCGTTGCCGCCGCCATCCAGCGGTTCATCCTGGACGATGTCGTCCCTTAGGATCTGCCAGGTAGAGCACTGCACAGCTGGTGGCCCAGA
>CALMNP010000159.1 GCA_937868875.1 uncultured Bacillota bacterium
CTGGAGCCGCGGCTGCCGGCGGATCGGACTTTGCCCTAGAGCCGTTCCGCGGCCTGCAGCATGGCTGTCCGGCGGCTACGTAAGATCCCCCTTTCCGTCAGTTCGCCTGCCGGGTCTCTCGGGGCGGGCGTCGCCGCTGGCGGGCCGCGGCCTCCGCCGCGTAGCGCGCCCGCAGGCGCGGCATGAGGCCCAGCACGTAGACGATGGCCAACAGGAAAACCGCAGCGATGGTGGCTAGAGCCGCAAGCTGAGCCGGGACATCTTCCGGATGGGCCGGGTCGGGAACGAAAATCAGGACGAAGAGCACAGAATAGACGGCCATCACAAAGGCCGGCACCACCCAGCCGCCGGGTGCCCGGAAGGGCCGTTCCTGCTCCGGGTTCTTGCGCCGCAGAGCCAGCAAGGAGGCCGCCATCACCACGTAGATCATGCATTCGACCGCGGCGCCCAGAAAGATCAGGACTTTGTAGTACCCGGTGAAGTAGATCGCCAGGCTGACGCCGGTGGTGATCGCCAGGAGCAGCAGAATGGCCGGCCAGGGCGTCGCCCACAGGGGGTGAAGCCGGGAGAAGACGCGCGGCAGCGCGCGGTCCCGGCTCATTGCGTAGATGAAGCGCGAGGCCGTCATCACGCCGGCGTTGAATGTGGTGACGGAGGCCAGGATGCTTAGCGCCACGAACAGCAGCACGCCCACCTTGCCGAACAGGGCCTGCCCGAAGAGGATGTGCGGCACGGGTGAGCCGGCCAGGACGGCCTTGGGCAAGGTGCTGGTCAGGGCGACATTGAAGAGGGCGTAGGAGACGCCAAGGAGCAGGATGGCGCCGAACATCCCGAGGGGAATCAGCTTGAAGTCCGTCACTTCTTCCGCCAGGGGAGTGACCCATTCAAAGCCCAGGAAGAGGAAAACCCCGATGGCCACGGCTTGTGCCAGTCCGAGCCCGCTGCCTGGGCTCAGCGGAGCGGTCAGGGCGAAGTCGTTCTTGATCAGGGCGACTACGGACAGCAGGATGAGTCCAAAGAACAAGGCGTAGGTGGTCACGTCCTGAGCCAGTCCCGCCAGGCTGATGCCACGGATGTTGACAAGAGCAATGGCTCCCAGGAAGAAAAAGATCCAGAACAGGCGCGGCACGATGGGGAAGGCGACTTCCAGGACGCTGGACAGGATGTAGGTCTCCGTCCCCACCACCCCGACGCTGACCAGGATGTAGACCGAGGCGAAGATGAGGGCCGCCCGTTCCGAGAAGGCCCGTTCTATGAACAGCTTGATCCCCGCGGCCGTCGGGAACATGCCGACCAGCTCTGCAAAGACGAACGCCGCCAGGACCGAGATGCCGCCGGCAATCAGGATGGGAATCCAGCCGGAATCCCCCGCCACATACAGGGCCACCTGCATGTTGGAGGTGTAGGAGACCGTTGCCAAGGCCAGTCCGGCGCCGGCGGAGATCACCGTTCGCAGCTTCATCCTCTTGGCCAATTCCACCATGGGCTTTGCTGCGCCTCCTCTCAGGCGTCCGGCCAGATGATCATCGTGATGGCGTCCAGGCGCATGACGTCTTCCGTTGACGCCTTCACCCGGATCTCGCCCTTGAGGTACTTCTGGCTGGGGTTCAGGTCGCCCCAGAACATGTCGCAGAGGTCCTCGCTGGTGGCGGTGACGACCACGTCCGGCGTGCCCTCCAGCCCGGGCTTGTAGCTGACGATCTCGCCCGACTGCACGTCCATCGTGAAACCATCCCTGGTGTCGCTGGCCACGAAGTGGAGCAGCTTCGTCCAGTCCCGCTGCATGCGTCGCAGGCGCTTGTTCTCGTTGCACTGTTTCTGGTAGTCGGCCAGGGCCGCCAGGATTTCCGCCGAGGTCGCCATGCTACTTCTCCTCCTGACGCATGATTCCGGCCATCGCCAGGTCAAGGGCGTTGAGCACCTCGTCCACCTCTTCCGGCTGAATGACGAGAGAGGGCATGAGCCGCATCACGCTGGTGTCGTTGCCGGTGAAAATGGCCATGACGCCGTGCTGGGCCAGCTGATAGCTCATCCGCGGGCCGAGGCTGTCGTCCGTATACTGAAGGCCCATCATCAGGCCCTTCTGACGGACTTCGCGCAGGATGGCGGGGTAGCGGTCGACCAGGGTATCGAACCCCGCTCGGAACCGCTCGCCCATGCGCGCCGCATGGGCCGGCAGGTCATTCTCCAGGATGTAGTCGATCACGGCCAGAGCCACCACCGCCCCCAGGTCTGACCCGCCGAACGTCGACAGGTGGATGAAGGGGTTGGCGATCAGGAAGTCGCCCAACCCCTCGCGGAAGACCGTGGCGGCGATGGGGTAGAGCGAGCCGCCCAGGGACTTGGCCGTGGTCATGATGTCCGGCACCACGCCGTAGTGCTCGGAACACCAGAGCCTGCCCGTCCGGCCGAGCCCCGTCTGGATCTCATCCAGGATCAGCAGCACCTCATGCCGATCACAGATGTCGCGTACCGCAGGCAGATAGACGTCGTCCGGCACGTTGATGCCGCCCTCGCCCTGGACCGGCTCCAGAAGCACCGCCGCCGTGTCATCGGTGATGGCGTTTTCGATCGCCTGAGGGTCATTGAAGGGCACCTTGCGAAAGCCGGGCATCAGCGGCAGGAAGGGCTTCTGGTAGGCCTCCCGGCCGATCGCGGAGAGGGAGAAACCCGTGTGGCCATGGTAGGACTTGACTGCGGAGATGATCTCCGTCTTCATGGTGAAGCCCCGGGCCAGCTTGATGGCGTAGTCGTTGGCCTCCCCGCCGCCGACGCCGAACATGGTCCACTTCAGATCCCCGGGGGTAATCTCAGCGAGTCGTTTCGCGAGGTCGGCTTTGGCCTTGGAGGCGATGAGGAAGACGCCGATGTCCAGCTCGTCCAGGGCCTGCTTCAGAGCCTCGACGATCCTGGGGTTGCGCCGGCCGGTGTTGAAACTGCCGGCTCCGGTGATGCAATCGACGTACCTGCGCCCCGTGACGTCCCAGACGGCGGCGCCCTCCCGCCGGGCTTCCATGATGTCCAGGCCTGCGGACTTCAGGGTCCTCACCTTCATCGGGTTGACGTACTCGGCGTAGTCACGCCAGGCCTGTTCTTTGACGCGCCTCGCCGACTCCGGGTCCAGGTCCGACCACACGGTCATGCCCCCCACCTCCTGCGCCAGCGTTTTGGGGGTTTTCGCCGTTCAGGGGCAAACACCTCCGGCAATTACAATACTTCAGTTAATTCCGAGTATGCCTGTGACGAAACGGAGGAAATGGCTGCCCGATGACAGAAAACCCTTCCCAGACAAGCGCCCGGAAGGGCGCAGTCTGGGAGGGGTGCGCGTTGGGCAAGGTGCTGATTGAGATCTCCGGTCCCGTTGCCACGCTGACGTTGAACCGTCCGGAGGCATTCAACGCCGTGGACCTGGAGCTGGGAGAAGACCTGCTGGCGGCGGTATCGCAGGTGCACGCCGACCCCACGGTGCGTGCCGTGGTCGTCACCGGGGCGGGCAAGGCCTTCTGTTCCGGCGGCGATCTTCGTTACTTTCAGAGTCAGCCGGAGCCCAGGCGGGATGCCTTCGCCGTCCTGACGCAGCGCCTGCACCGCCTCATCCTGGACATCCGCCAGATGCCCAAGCCGGTGGTGGCGGCCATCAACGGCGCCGCAGGCGGGGCGGGCGTCAGCCTGGCCATGGCCTGCGATCTGCGCCTCGCCGCCGATACGGCCAGGTTCAAGCAGGCCTACACCTCCGTGGGACTGACACCGGACGGTGGCTGGAGCCTGCTGGTGGCCCGGCAGATCGGCTACGCCAGGGCGGCGGAGATGGTCCTCCTCGACCCGGTGCTGGACGCGCAGCAGGCTCTGTCTCTGGGCCTGGTGAACCGGGTGGTGGCGGTAGAGAACCTGGCGCAGGAGGCCGCGCACGTTGCGGCCCGACTGGCCGCCGGGCCAACCGCGGCCCTGGCGCGGGCCAAGGCCCTGCTCAACCGTTCGCTGCTCTCTGGACTGGAGGAACAGTTGGAACTGGAGCGGGAAGGCATTATGGCCGCCTCCGAAACGCAGGACTTTGCCGAGGGGCTGGAGGCGTTCTTCAGCAAGCGCGCCCCGCAGTTCAAGGGGCGCTAGGCACGGCCAGCGCCTGGCTTCATCCAGGTTCCGTCTTTCACGCGTCAAGGTTCATTCCTGGGACGAGTTCGTCATAGGGTGTTGTAAATGCCCCAAATAGATGGTAGATTTTGAACACACCAAACGACTGGTAGGTTGAGGCGCAAGGACGTGGGGGGCGGGAGACTCATGGAGTTCGACCTGACGGTGGAGCAGCGCCTGCTCCGGGACATGGCGCGCGACTTCGCCAAGCGGGAGATTGAGCCGGTGGCTTCGCAGCATGACCGCGAGGAGAAGTTCCCCCGCCGGATTTTTGAGCGGGCGAGGGAACAGGGGCTGATCAACCTGACCCTGCCGGAGGAATACGGCGGCGGTGGTCTGGGGGCCGTAGACGTCGTGGCCGTGACCGAGCGGTTGGCCCGCGCCTGCGTGGGCATCACCGCGGCCGTCAGCCTGAACGGGTTGGTGGCGGAGGCGCTGGTCCTGGCCGGAACAGAGGAGCAGAAACGGCGGTACCTGCCCCGCATCGCCGCCGGTGAGCTGGCGGGCTATGCCGTGACCGAGCCCGCCGCCGGGTCGGATGTGGCCGGCCTGCAGACGACCGCCCGCAGGCAGGGCCGCGGCTTTGTCCTCAATGGAACGAAGACCTGGATCTCCAACGCAACCGAGGCCAGCCTGTTCCTGGTCTTCGCCAAGACAGACCCGGAGGCTGGGCACAAGGGGCTGTCCGCCTTTGTCGTGGAACGGGACGCGCCCGGCCTGGAGGTGGGTCCCAAGCTCGGCAAGATGGGGCAGAAGGCGGCTCCTGCGGCTGAAGTATTCCTGGCTGATGTGCACGTGCCGGCGGAGGCGATGCTGGGCCAGGAGGGCCAGGGATTCCGGCTGGCCATGCAGGTATTCGACCGCTCCCGGCCCATGGTCGCCGCTATGGCCGTGGGGCTCATCCAGCGCTGCCTGGATGAGTCCCTGGCCTACAGCCAGACCCGGGCCAGCATGGGCCTGCCCATCATCCTGCACCAGGCGGTGGGCCACAAGATTGCGGAGATGAGCATCCGCCTGGAGGCGGCCCGCCTGCTCACCTACCAGGCCGCCTGGCTGTTGGATGCGGGTAAGCGCAACACCCTTCAGGCCTCCGCCGCCAAGGCCTTTGCGGCGGACTCCGCCATGTGGGCGGCCACCGAAGCGGTGCAGGTTTTCGGCGGCATGGGCTACAGTACGGAGTACCCCGTCGAAAAGCTCCTGCGCGATGCCAAGCTGCTTCAGATCTATGAGGGCACCAGTGAAATCCAGCGGAGCATCATTGTTAAGGAGCTTGTCCGGTAATGGGCGGCACGAAACCGCTGCAGGGCGTCCGGGTAGTGGCCCTGGTGATCAACCTGCCCGGGCCGATTGCGGCGGCCCGCCTGCGGGATATGGGCGCCCAGGTGGTCAAGGTGGAACCTCCGGAGGGCGACCCGGTGGGCGCCGTCAGCCCGGACTGGTATAGATCCCTGACCGAAGGACAAGAAGTGGTGCGACTCAACCTCAAGGAACCCGCCGGACGGGCCAGGCTCGGCGAGCTTCTGGACCGGGCCGACCTGCTGCTCACGTCCACCCGGCCGGATGCGCTGCAGCGGCTCGGGTTGGACTGGCCTTCTCTTAGCGCGCGTCATCCGCGTCTCTGCCAGGCGGCCATCGTCGGCTACCCTGCTCCCATCGAGAACCGCGCCGGCCATGATCTGACCTACCAGGCTGGGCTGGGCCTGCTCGGCCCGCCCGGCCTGCCCCGGACCCTCATCGCCGACCTGGCCGGTGCCGAGCGTGCGGTGAGTGCCACCCTTGCCCTGCTCCTGGCGCGGGAGCGCGGCCAGGGTCCAGGCTACGCTCAAATCGCCCTGGCGGATGCAGCGGCGTCCTTTGCTGCCCCCCTTCGTTACGGCCTCACCACACCGGGCGGTCCTCTAGGCGGTGGCCTTTCCAGTTACAGCCTGTATCAGGCGAGGGGAGGCGGTTGGATTGCGGTTGCTGCCCTGGAGCCCCATTTCCTGCGGCGGCTGCAGGAGGAACTGGGCGTTGCCCATGCGAGCCAGGCGGAACTGACTGCAGCCTTTGCCAAGAAGACGGCTGAGGACTGGGAGACGTGGGCGACCGAAAAAGGCCTGCCCATTGCAGCGTTGCGGGATCCGACAGCCGGTTAGACAAGGGGTGAGGCCTGGCACGACGAGCCCTAAACCCACGGGAAGAGGACCTTTTGCGTTGAACGGGAGCTAGAGAGAAACAGGAGGAGGGCGACCCATGAAGGGTTCAATGATGGATTACCAGCTGACCCTGTCGTCTATCGTCAAGCGCGCGGAGGCTCTCTTCGGCGCCAAGGAGATCATCACGCGACTGCCCGACAGGAGCTTCCACCGCTACACTTACACGGACTTTACGCGGCGAGCCAAGAAGCTGGCCGTGGCCCTGGCCAAGCTGGGGGTCCGGCCCGGCGACCGGGTGGCAACCTTCTGCTGGAGTCACCATCAACACCTCGAAGCCTACTTCGGCGTGCCGATGATGGGCGCCGTCCTTCACACCCTCAACCTCCGTCTCCATCCCGACGACCTCACCTACATTGTGAACCACGCGGAAGACCGCGTGCTTCTGGTGGATAAGGTGCTTCTGCCCCTGTTCGCCCGCTTCCAAGACCGCATCAAGGTTGAGCATGTCGTCGTCATCGATGAGGCGGGCGAGGCGCCGGAAGGGACCCTCAGTTATGAGGTCCTGCTGGATGATGCGGACGAGAACGCGTTCCAGGCCCCTGACCTGGACGAGAACGACGCGGCCGCCATGTGCTACACCTCGGGCACCACCGGCCGGCCCAAGGGCGTCCTCTATTCACATAGGGCCATCGTGCTGCATTCCCTGGCCTCCGCCATGGCGGGGAGTCTCGCCATCCAGGAGTCGGACGTGGTTCTGCCGGTGGTGCCCATGTTCCATGCGAACGCCTGGGGGATGCCTTTCACGGCCACCATGGTGGGGGCCACGCAGGTCTTCCCTGGCCCGCACCTGGACCCCGTCTCGCTGCTGGAGGACTACCAGCAAGAGCAGGTGACGGTCACCGCCGGTGTGCCCACCATCTGGCTGGGGCTTCTTCAGACCCTGGACAAGAAGCCCGGGACCTATGACCTGTCGCGCATGCGGGCGCTCATCGTGGGCGGTTCGGCCGCGCCGGAGGGAATGATCCGCGGCTTCCAGGAACGGCACGGTCTGACTGTCGTGCACGCCTGGGGCATGACGGAGACCACCCCGCTGGGGACGGTTTCGCTGCTCTGGAGCAGCCTGGAGTCGGAACCCGAGGACACCCGCTACAAGTATCGAGCCAAGCAGGGCGTCCCGGTGCCGCTGGTGGAGATTCGGGCCCGCGGGACGGACGGTTACGTTCCCTGGGACGGCAAGACCTACGGCGAATTGGAGGTCCGGGGCCCGTGGGTGGCCGGGGCGTACTACAACAGCCCGGAGAGCGCCGACCGCTTCACGGAGGATGGCTGGTTCCGCACGGGCGACGTGGTGACCATCGATCCCCTGGGCTACATGGAAATCCAGGACCGCACCAAGGACCTGATCAAGTCCGGCGGCGAGTGGATCAGCTCCGTGGCCCTGGAGAACGCCCTGATGGGCCACCCTGCGGTGGCTGAGGCGGCGGTCATCGCCGTTCCGGACGAGAGGTGGCAGGAGCGGCCACTTGGCGTGGTGGTGTTGAAGGAGGGCCAGGCCGCTACGGTGGAGGAACTGCGTGGCTGGCTGGCTGATCGGTTTGCCAAGTGGTGGGTGCCCGAAGCCATCGAGTTCGTCCCGGAGATTCCTCGCACCGCCGCAGGCAAGTTCCTGAAGTCGGCGCTGCGGGAGAAGTTCCACAACTACCAGCCGCCGACGGCGAGTTAGGAGGGACGGACGATGCCTTCCATCGGCCTGGCCCTCGAACGCAATGCCCGCCGTGTCCCGGACCGGGAAGCCCTTGTCTTTGGTTCGCGCCGGCTTAGCTACGCGGAACTGGACCGGGAGGTCAACCGCACTGCCCGTGCCCTGGCCCGTGTTGGCCTGACGAAGGGCGAGAGGCTGGCGCTGTATTCGCCCAATACGGACATGTTCGTGATCGCTTATCTGGCGGCGATGAAGCTGGGCGCCATCGTGGTTCCCATCAACCCGCGCTCGGCGCCGCCCGAACTGGCCTACCAACTGGCCGACTCGGGCGCCGTCGCGCTGGTGTTCGACCCCGTCCTGGCGGCGGCCGTCGGCCCGGCGGCTGACCAGCCCGGCGTGGTGGTGAAGGCCTACCTGGCCACCCGCGAGACGGATGGCTGGGACAGCCTGCCGGCCCTGGCCGCGGCGGAGACCGATGAACCTCTGAACAGCGACGTGTCCGAGGGGGACGATGCCGAAATCCTCTATACCTCCGGCACCACGGGCAAGCCCAAGGGCGTGCTCCTGGACCACCACCGGGTTCTCTGGACGGCGCTCAACGTCTCACTGGGCGTGGGTGTCCACGAAGGCGACCGGATGCTGCACGTGGCGCCACTCTACCACTCCGCCGAGCTTAACCTGTTCCTGGTCTCCGGGGTCCTGATGGCCTGCACCCACGTGATTCTGCCTGCCTACGAGCCGGGGTCCGTGCTGGAGACCATGGAGCGCGAGCACATCAGCCTCTTTTTCGGTGTGCCGACGATGTACCAGTTTCTGCTGCGGCACCCGGATTTCGGCCGGCGGGACCTCTCTGCCTGGAGGGTGGGCATGTACGGCGCGGCGCCCATGGCCCCCCTTGTTGTGCAGGAACTGGTTGGCGCACTGCCCCGGGTGCAGATCTACAACCTCTGCGGCCTCACGGAGATGGGGCCCGGCGGCATTTACCTGCTGCCGGACGAGCAACTCCGCAAGCCCGGCGCCGGCGGCAAGGCGATCGTCAACACGGAAGCGCGGGTGGTGGACGATCAAATGCAGGACGTTGCCCCCGGTCAAGTGGGCGAACTGATCCTCCGCGGCGAGACCATGATGAAGGGGTATTGGCGCAAGCCTGAGGCGACAGCGGAGGTGATCCGCGACGGCTGGCTGCTGACCGGTGATCTGGCCAAGATTGACGGCGAAGGTTACATCACCCTCGTGGACCGGAGGAAGGACATGGTCATCACCGGCGGAATGAACGTCTACTCCGTCGAGGTTGAGAACGCGGTCCAGTCCCACCCCGCCGTGGCCGACTGCGCAGTGGTGGGCCTGCCTCACCCGGAATACGGGGAGACGGTTGCGGCGCTGGTCAAGCTGAAGCCAGACGCTCACCTGACGCTGGAGGAACTGCGTGAGCACTGCCGTACGCTGATCGCGGACTACAAGGTCCCGCGGCGGCTGGTGATCGGCGAGGTACCGCGCAACGCTTCGGGGAAAATCCTCAAATACCAGATTCGCCAGGCACTGCAACAGGCGGTGTCCTGACGCCACCAACCAGGGGAGGAAATCCATGCCGGAAGCAGTGATCCTGGAAGCCCTGCGCACCCCCTTCGGCAGGCGCGGAGGCGCGTTCCGCAACACCCGCCCCGACGCCCTGCTGGCGCACGCCCTGACCGGGCTGGTCGATCGGGCGGGCATCGACGCCAACAAGCTGGAGGATGTGGTCACCGGCTGCGTCACCCAGACCCACGAGCAGGGGGCCAACATCGGCCGCCTGGCGGTGATGCTGGCGGGTGTCCCGGCGACGGTGCCCGCCGTCAGCCTGAACCGCATGTGCGGCTCAAGCCAGCAGGCGGTGCACTTCGCCTCGCAGGCCATCGCTGCGGGCGATATGGACTACGCCATCGGCGCCGGCGTGGAGAGCATGACCCGCGTGCCCATGTTCAGCGACCTGGGCGGCGGCTTCGAGGCCCTCAACCCGGACCTGCTGGCCAAGCTTGAGATCATCCACCAGGGCGAGAGCGCCGAGCGCGTGGCTGATAAGTGGGGCCTGACCCGCGAGGAGGTCGATGCCTTCTCGGCCGAGAGCCACCGGCGCGCCAGCGAAGCCGCGAAGGCAGTCCGCAACAGGGAAATCCTGCCCACGCCCGGGGTCGATGCCGAGGGCAACTCCATCACCCTGACCCGTGATGAGGGTATTCGCGACAGCGTGGACCTGGCCCGCATGGCCCTCCTGCCCACGGTCTTCCGTCCGGGGGGCAATGGGGTGGTTACGGCCGCCAACTCCAGCCAGATCTCCGACGGTGCCGCCGCCGTCCTGGTGGCCAACTGGGAGAAGGCAGTCGCGGACGGCTTTCGTCCGCGGGCGCGGTTCCGGGCCCGGGTGGCGGTGGGCGACGACCCCACCCTGCAGCTGATGGGCGTCATCCCGGCCACGGCCAAGGCCTTGGAGCGGGCGGGCCTGACCGTCAGGGACCTGGACTGGATCGAGATCAACGAGGCCTTCGCCACGGTGGTCCTGGCCTGGGCGCGTGAGTTCAGGCCCGACATGGCGAAGGTCAACCCCTGGGGCGGCGCCGTCGCCCACGGGCACCCCCTGGGCGGTACCGGCGCCGGCCTGATGGCCAAGATGCTCGCCGGTCTCGAGGCGACGGGCGGGCAGTTCGGACTGCAGGTGATGTGCATCGGCCACGGCATGTCCACGGCCACGATCATCGAGCGGCTCTAGGGAGAGGATCGAAGCATGGAAGTCAGAGGCAAGACCTTCATCGTCACAGGCGGCGGGTCCGGGCTTGGAGAAGCGACCGCGCGGCTGCTGGCGGCGTCCGGGGCCAATGTGGTGATCGCCGACATCAACGAGGAAAGGGGCGCCCTGGTCGCCGGCGAGATCGGCGACCAGGCCCGGTTCGTGAAGACCAACGTGTCGGACGAAACCGACGTTAAGAACCTGGTCAGCACCGCTCTGGAGGCCTTCGGCGGCCTGCACGGCGCCGTCAACTGCGCCGGCGTGGGCATCGCCCAGAAGGTGCTGGGCAAGCAGGGGCCGCACCTGCTGGAGCACTTCAGCCTGGTGTTGCAGGTGAACCTGGTCGGCACCTTCAACGTCATCCGGCTGGCCGCGGCGGCCATGGCTAACCTGCCGCCCGACGAAGAGGGCAACCGGGGCGTCTTCGTCAACACCGCTTCTGTTGCTGCCTACGATGGCCAGATCGGGCAGGCCGCCTACTCCGCCTCCAAGGGCGGCATTGTTGGCATGACCCTGCCGATCGCCCGCGAACTGTCCGCCTACGGCATCCGCGTGGCGACCATCGCCCCCGGCATCTTCGACACGCCGATGCTGGCCGCGCTGCCAGAGCCCGCCCGCCAGTCTCTGGGGCAGCAGGTGCCCTTCCCCAGGCGGCTGGGACGGCCGGCCGAGTACGCGGCCCTGGCCAGGCATATCATCGAGAACGACATGCTCAACGGCGAGGTCATCCGCCTGGACGGGGCGATTCGGATGGCGCCCAGGTAGGGGACTCCAGCAGCGCTAGGGACGTAAGGTGGCCGGGGAATTCCCCAGGGCACCGGCCCCATCTGCCAAGAATCCGAGGACAACACCGCCAGTCCTGACTATACTCGCATCGACAGTCACGCGCCTCCCCGAAAATGGGGAGGCGTGCGAATGAAATGCCGCAAGGCCAGAGCCGCAACCGACATGGCCAATAGACCCTTGCTCCCCTGTAACCGACTGGGCCCCATGGCTTTGTCCGTTCTGCCTGTCCCCCTTGCAGCATAGGCTGGGTTGGAACCCGTCCCGGCCCGCCCGGCCGGGGGTCCAACCCACAGGGGGTGGTCACCACGAAACTCCTTCGTGTCCTCCGGCTGGCGGCGCTTGCCCTGACCGTCACTCTGGCCGTCACAGCCTGCTTGCTGCCTCAGGCGCCGGCCCTCGCGGCCGCCCCGGAGCCGCCGCTGCCCAGGCCGCCGCAGGTCATTCAGGTCTCTCCCCGGCCGTGGTCGGGCTGGTGGTGGCCCATGTTCGACGGGCCGGGCACTGGCCCGCATCTCTACGACCCCAACGGCCCCTTGGCCAAGTATGACGCCCTGGTAACCTCCCAGGGCCGGCCGAACCCAGGTACCCAGGCCTGGTCCCTGGCCAACATGCGCACTTCCGACCCCAAGAATGCCTGGTGGGGCCACTGCAACGGCTGGGCCACGGCCTCCATCCTGGAGCCGGAGCCGACCGTGCCCCGTGAGGTGGGCGGCATCATCTTCTCCGTGGGTGACCAGAAGGGGCTTCTCTCCTCCTGGTACCAGGGGGTGGGCACCCGGTTCCAGCTCGGCGGCCAGCGGGGACT
>CALMNP010000160.1 GCA_937868875.1 uncultured Bacillota bacterium
TCGGTCGTCTCCCATGAGCTCAAAACCCCCCTGACGGCCATCAAGGGGTTCGCCCAGTTGCTCAACAAGCAGGCGGACAAGGCCGGCCTCCCGCCCCCCATGCGCCATGCCCTGGCGCTCATCGACGAGCAGACCAACCGCATGGTGGACCTGGTCAACGAACTGCTGGACGTCAGCCGCATCCAGATCGATCAGCTGCGCCTGGTCCGTTCCCGGGTGGATGCGGTCGCCCTCGCCCGTCGCGTCGTGGAGCAGATGGGTTCCATCAGCGATTTCCACGAGCTCAGGCTGGAGGCGCCGGACGAGGAGGTCGCCGGCCTGTGGGACGGCCCACGCCTGGAGCGGGTGCTCGCCAACCTGCTGGAAAACGCCATCCGCTACCAGCCCCAGGGCGGGACGGTCAACCTTACTCTGGCGCGCGACGGGGGGCGCCTGCACGTGGAGGTCCGCGACCATGGCGTGGGCATCGAACCCCATGCCATTCCGCGCCTGTTTGAACGCTTTTACCGGGCCTCGGGCCCCCTTAACCACCAGGTGGCCGGGCTGGGCCTGGGGCTTTACATTGCCGCCGAGGTGGTCAGGAAGCACGGCGGCGAGCTTAAGGTCAGCAGCAAACCCGGCGAGGGCAGCCGGTTCTGGTTCGACCTGCCCCTCGAGGCCTGAAAACTGCATACTCCTGGCCGCCCTTGCCAAAAATAGGATAGGGCCCGTGCCGGATTGGGCCCAATGCCCACCCCTGCACCGGTCGACGCAGCAGCGAATAGTCTTTGACGGCAAGGAGTGTGACCGGCCATTCACCCCGAGGCGCGCCTTCATTTCATCGGCATCGGCGGATACGGTATGAGCGGCCTGGCCAAGGTCTGGTTCGAACTGGGCCGGCCGGTCTCGGGCTCGGACGCCAGGCCGTCCTCGCGCACCAGGCTGCTCGCCGACCTGGGCATCCCGGTACATATCGGCCACGACCCGTCCCATCTGGATGGCGCCGCCGCCGTGGTCATCACCACGGACGTGCCCGCCGACAATCCGGAGCTGGTGGCTGCCCGGTCCCGGGGACTGCCGGTGCTGCACCGCTCGGAGGTGCTGGCCAGTTTTCTGAACGGCGGCAGCGGCATCGCCGTCACTGGCACCCACGGCAAGACGACTACCACCTCCATGATCGGAACCATCCTGGAAAAGGCGGGTCTGGACCCCACGATCTTCGTCGGTGGGGAGCTGCCGGGCATAGGCGGAACGGGTAAGCTGGGGCACGGGCCTCACGTCGTGGCCGAGGCCTGTGAGTCAGATGGCACGTTCCTACGCTACCATCCGTGGCTGGCCGTGGTCACGAACATCGAACGGGAACACCTGGAGCACTACGGCGGGGAGTTCGCCAACCTGGTCACCGCCTTTGAAGCCTTCCTGGGCCAGATTCAGCCGGATGGCCGCCTCATCCTCTGCGGCGACGATCCTGCCCTGGCGCGCATTGCCGTCCGGCTGCGCCGGCGGCCCATACTCTACGGCTTTCAGCCGCAGAACGACTGGGTGGCCTCGGCGCTCCAGGTGGAGCCGGCCCGCGGAGGTGGCACCTCCTTCGACGTCAGCCGCAGCGGGCGCACCCTGGGCCGGGTATACGTGGCCGTTCCGGGGCGCCACATGGTCCTGAACGCGCTGGCGGCCATCATCGCCTCCATGGAGGTCGGGGTGACGTTCCAGAAGGCGGCTGAGGTTCTGGCCGGGTTCGGCAACGCCAAGCGCCGGTTCCAGGTGGTCGGCCTTGGCGGCGGGATTCGCGTCGTGGACGACTACGCGCACCACCCCACGGAGATTCAGGCCACGCTGGCCGCGGCGCGCGAACTGACCCCTGGCCGCCTGATCGCCGTCTTTCAGCCGCAGCGCTATGTGCGAACGCACAACCTGCTGACCGAGTTCAGCCAGGCCTTTGGCACAGCGGATCGCCTGCTGCTCGCCGAGATCTACTCGCCGCCGGGGGAACCGCCCATTCCGGGCGTCAGTTCCGCGGTGCTGGCCGACCTCATCCGGCAGCGGGGCGGCCTGGAAGTGGAGCTGATGCCGGACAAGGAAGGGATTGTGGAGCGGTGCCTGGAGTTGGCCGCCCCGGGCGACACCGTGCTGGTGATGGGCGCCGGCGATGTCTGGACCGTGGCCGCCGAACTGGGCCGGCGGCTCAGCGTGCAGGCGTCATAAGCTTGTTCCCCTCCATGCAGAGTGGTATACTATCAAAAACCTGCGGAGGGGAGAAACACTTTTCCATGGAGGATCGTTTTGCGCGCGAGGGCCTGACCTTTGACGACGTGCTGCTCGTGCCGGCCCGTTCCGAGGTCCTGCCGCGCGAGGTGGAGGTGTCCACCCGACTGACGAGGACCTTGCGGCTTACTATTCCGCTGCTGTCCGCCGGCATGGACACGGTCACCGAGGCTCGCATGGCCATCGCCATGGCCCGCGAGGGCGGCATCGGCATCATCCACAAGAACATGAGCATCCAGCGCCAGGCGGACGAGGTGGATAAGGTCAAGCGCTCGGAGCACGGCATCATCGCCGACCCCATCTTCCTGTCGCCCAAGGACACCATCCACGACGCCCAGGAGCTGATGGCCCGCTACCACATCTCCGGCGTACCCATCGTCGAGCGGGGCCGCCTGGTGGGCATCCTCACCAACCGGGACCTGCGCTTCGAGGAGGATTACAGCCGACCCATTACCGAGGTCATGACCCGCGACGGTCTGGTGACGGCTCCGGTGGGTACCACCCTGGAAGAGGCCAAGGCCCTGCTGCAGAAGCACAAGATTGAGAAGCTGCCTCTGGTCAACGACCGGTTTGAGCTTAGAGGACTCATCACCATCAAGGACATCGAGAAGGCCCGAAAGTACCCCAATTCCGCCAAGGATGCACGCGGTCGGCTGCTGGCCGGAGCGGCGGTGGGGGTCAGCGGCGACACCCCGGACCGGGTGGCCGCCCTCATCGAGGCCGGCGTCGATGTCCTTGTCGTTGACAGCGCCCACGGCCATAGCCGGAACGTTTTGGCGACCGTTCGCAGCATCAAGCAGGGGTACCCGGATGTCCAGGTCATTGCCGGCAACGTGGCCACCGCCGAAGGCACGCGAGACCTCATCGAGGCCGGTGCCGACGCGGTGAAGGTCGGCATCGGTCCCGGGTCCATCTGCACCACCCGCGTGGTGGCGGGCATCGGCGTGCCCCAGGTGACGGCCGTGGTGGACTGCGCGGCCGAGGCCCGGAAGCACGACGTGCCCATCATCGCCGACGGCGGCATCAAGTACTCCGGCGACATGGTCAAGGCCCTGGCCGCCGGCGCCAGCACCGTCATGATCGGCAGCCTGTTCGCGGGCACGGAGGAGTCGCCGGGCGAGATGGAGATCTACCAGGGCCGGAGCTTCAAGACCTACCGCGGCATGGGCTCCATTGGCGCCATGCGGCAGGGCAGCTCCGACCGGTACTTCCAGGAGCAGGAGGGCAAACTGGTGCCGGAGGGCATCGAGGGGCGCGTGCCCTATCGCGGCTCCTTGTCGGACCAGGTGTTCCAGCTCCTCGGCGGGCTGCGGGCCGGCATGGGGTACTGCGGCGTACGCAGCATTCAGGCCCTGCAAACGGAGACCCGCTTCATCCGCATCACCAGCGCCGGGCTGCGCGAGAGCCATCCCCATGACATCTTCATCACCAAGGAGTCGCCCAACTACAGCAAGTAGACCGCGGCCAGGCGGCGAACCATGCCGCCTAACCGCCTCCCCGATGACCAGGGCCCGCTCGCCGAAACGAGCGGGTCCTTTTGCCTGTACAGGAACGAGGGAGGGGGAAGCCGAAGTGAGAGCCGGGCGACTCCTGTTTGAAGGGAAAGCGCTTGCGGCAGCGCCTAACTAGCACGAGGTGGTTCATGTGGCTTTGTATCGAACCCGTCGTCTGCGGTGGCTGGCCCTGGCCCTGACGGCAGGGCTGATGACCTTTTCCCTGGTC
>CALMNP010000161.1 GCA_937868875.1 uncultured Bacillota bacterium
GCGGCGGGGCTTTGGCGGGTCTCTGCTGCGGATGGAAAACCGGAACTCCTGTACCAGCAAACCAGCGGGGAACGTCCCTGCGTCATTCCCACCGACTGGACCGCCGCCGGCGACGCTGTACTCGCCTGGTCCGGGACCATGTGCACGCCCTCGATCATGGCGGATGGCCTGCCCCTGCTTCGGGTCCCGCTTGGAGGAAGCCCCCGTCAGCTTGGGGACACCCTGGTCCACGATGATTTCGTTGCTCCTTCGCCGCGAGGGGATCTGGCCATCGTCGCCGGTTCGGGTCGCATGACCTGGACGAACAAGCGTATCGCCCTCTTCGATAAGCAGGGGCGGGGGCCGTCGTTCCTCAGCCCTGAAGGGGTGGCCGCCATAAGCCCCGCCTGGTCCCTGGACGGCAGTGTCCTGGCCTACGTGGCGCAGCCGGACCTGGGTGGGACGGCGGGCGAGGAGGCGATTCGAACTGGATTGATGCAACGCAGGCTGTTCACAGTCAAACCGGAAGGTGGTACCCCGCAACAGGTAAACGGGGACCCCCGCTGGCGCGATGAGTCCCCGCACTGGACGTCGACCGGACAGATCGTGTTCGCCCGACTGGACGGAGAGGGCAAGGCGAGCCTCTGGCTGACAGGGCTCAAGCACCCGAGTCCCAGACAGCTCGCCGTCATCGATTCCCCGCCCATGAATGCCTTCGGCTACTACGGCTGGATCGATTGGTCCCGCCTCTTCGCCGTGTGGCCGCAGCCGAAGCCCTAGGTGTCCCGGACCCCCAGAGCAGCGACCGTTCCCGCCCACTTCATCACGTCAAGGCGCGACCGCGTCACCAGCCACTGGCCCAGAGGGGCCCCCAGCATGCGGACCAGGCGGTCCAGGCCGGGATCATGCAGTCGGGCGAACAGGCGCCTCATCCCCAGGGACCGGCGGTAGCTGGCGGCAATAGGCCGCATCATCCGATTGAAGTCCTTCTTCTGAACGATGGCCTCTGCCGCCCAGAACCCGCTCAGAAGGCTGTCCCAGATGCCAAAGCCCATGAAGGGCATGAGGGTGCCGCCGGCGTTGCCGACAAAGAGGAAGTTGCCAATCCGGTTCTTCTCCACGTGGCCGCTCTGGAAGTTGTGAATGGTCTTCACGTCATCGACCTCGAAGTCGAAGTCCAGGCGAGGCAGGAAGCGTCGCCAGAGTACCTCAACGTCCCCCACGTGTTCCGGCACGGCGATTGAGAGAGTGGCCTGGTCACCCGACCAGGGGAGCAAGAACCCGTAGCCCTCCGGGGCGAAATCCCGGCCGAACCAGACGAGCGCCTCCCGGGGCGGGAACGAGCCGTGAATGGTGGCCACCGCCAGTTGACCCGACAGGTCTCTGTACCACGGTTGGACCTGCGACACGACCTTCGGGTCGCCGGTGGCGACCACGACGTAGTCGTTCTTACGGGCGATGGCCCGCAGGTCGGTGGGTCCATACTCAATGGGCACCTCAACCTGCCTGGCCATCTGCCGCTCCAGACTGTCCGGATGTCGGCCGCGCATGAGGACGAAGCCCCGGAAGCCCTCCAGCACGGCCCGTTCGTGGGTCGACTCCAGGACGAACCGCGTGATGGACTGCTGAGGATGCACGTACAGGTCATAGCGCTCAGCCAACGCTCTCAGCGGGTCGTCCACCGGTCGGTACAGGACCTCCAGCAGAGCCTCGGCCACCGGAAAGAAGCCGCCGACCTCCCTGTCCTCTTCGAAAACCCTGGGCGTGACGCCAAGCTGAGTCAGACGGTGGGCACAGGCCAGACCGGACAGCCCTGCCCCGATAATGGCCACGTTCAACGGC
>CALMNP010000162.1 GCA_937868875.1 uncultured Bacillota bacterium
CTCCAGGGTGGGCGCCACCACCACGGCCGGCAGGCCCCGCCCTCGCCGCGGGCATGCACTACCTGTGGAAGCAGGCTCTGCCCAGCCTGGCGCAGGTGTCCGAGGGGCCCCTGTGGGAGGCCGAGGAGGAGGAGCCGAAGGAGCCGGTGGTTCCGCTCCCGCTGCCCGGGCTGGACAGCCGCCGCCGGGACCCTGTCGAGACCTTGCTGGAGCTGGCGGGGCGGGGCCTGCCGGCCGTGGTGGTGGCGCCCACCCTGGAGCGCGGACTGGCCCTGGCTGCCGCCTGCGCCGGGCGCAAGCCCCACCTGGCGGCATCCTTCGTGCCGTATCACGGCCGCTTCCCCGCAGCCCTCCGGGGCCTGGCCCTGACCGAATTCGACGAGGGCAACGCCCCCGTTATGGTGACCGCCTGGGGAGGCCTGGAGGGTCTGGAACCGGGGTTGGCGGAGACCGTTATGCTGGCCGGCCCCCCGCTTTCAGCCGCAGGCCACCTGACGGCCCTGGCGCTGGCGGCGGAGGAGGACGGCCTCCTGTGGCACTGGAACGATGAGGCGGTCAGACTCACGGAGAGCTTGATAGCCGCCCACTGCCCCGGTCGGCAGGAGCTGGCGGCCTTTTACCTGCACTTGAAAGCCCTGGTGCAGAACGGGAACGCTATCACAGCGAACGCCGCCGCCGGCTCCGGATTTCCCGCCGCCACGGTGCGCGCCGGTCTCCGGACCTTCGCCGAACTGGGGCTTCTGGCCCAGCCGGGCGCTGATTCGGTCTGGGCCTGGCTCCCCGCCGGGACCTCCCGGCTGACCCTCGACGCCTCGCCGACTTTTCGGCAGAACCAGGCCCACAAGCAGGAATTCCAGCGGGTGGCAGGGTATTTCTCCAAGGTTGCCGCCGTCTCGGGCGGCGTGCAATCTCGCCTGGGATAATACAAGAAAGGGGTCGACACGTGGACCTCAAGGAACTGGTTCGGGTCATTCCGGACTTCCCCAAGCCCGGCATCAGCTTCAAGGACATCACCCCCCTGCTCCAGCACCCTGCTGCTTTTCACGCGGCCATCGACGGCCTGGCCGACAGGCTGCAGGACCTGCAGGTGGACGTGGTGGTGGGCCCTGAGGCGCGCGGGTTCGTTGTGGCATCGGCTCTGGCCTACCGGCTGAACGCCGGCCTGGTCACGGTCCGAAAGAGCGGGAAGCTTCCCTACGAAACGGTCAAGGTCGAGTACGACCTGGAATATGGCAAGGACCGCCTGGAGATGCATCGGGACGCCATCGAGCCCGGACAGCGGGTAGTCGTGGCGGACGACCTGCTGGCCACCGGCGGCACCATCTCGGCCACCATCGACCTGGTCGAACAGGTGGGCGGCAAGGTTGTCTGCGCGGCCTTCCTTATTGAGCTTGGTTACCTGGAGGGCCGCAAGCGCCTCGGGGAATACAACGTAGTGTCCTTGATCAAGTACTGACCAGCACCTCCGGCCCGCCAACCGGCGGGCGGACAGGGCGGTTGCTCCTTCGAGCGACCGCCCTGTCGCGTCAATTCTGATTTTTGGACCGGCCCAACCTTGACACCGCCATTATCGCGGGGGAGAATGTCGCCAAGAGGGAGGTGAGACACCGATGGCGGAGAAGGCGATCGACGGTCTGCTGCAGCGAATCAAGATGTACAGCCCCGGGGCCGACCTGGACCTGGTGAAGCGTGCCTTCCAGGTGGCCCGGCTGGCGCACGAGGGTCAGTTGCGCGAGTCCGGCGAGCCCTATATCCTGCACCCCCTGGCCGTGGCCGGCATTCTGTCCGACCTGGAGGTGGACGTGGTCACCATCGCCGCCGCCCTCCTGCACGACGTGGTGGAGGACACCGGTATCTCCCTCCAGGCCATTGAAAGCCAGTTCGGCAAGGAAATCGCCCAGTTGGTGGACGGCGTCACCAAATTGGGCAAGCTGGAGTTCAAGTCCCACGAGGAGACGCAGGCCGAGAACCTGCGCAAGATGCTGCTGGCCATGGCCAACGACGTCCGCGTGGTGCTTATCAAACTGGCCGACCGGCTCCACAACATGCGGACCTTAAAGCACCGGTCGCCTGAAAAGCAGGTGGAGGTGGCCCGGGAGACGCTGGAGATCTTCGCGCCTTTGGCCCACCGGCTGGGCATCTCCCGCATCAAGTGGGAACTGGAGGACCTCTGCCTGCGCTACCTGGAGCCGGAAAAGTACTACTTCCTCACGGAGAAGGTCGCCAAGAAGCGGGCCGAGCGTGAGGCCTACATCAAGAACGTCATCGATACGCTGCGCGAGCGGCTGGAGGCCGTCGGCATCACCTGCAACCTCTACGGCCGCCCCAAGCACTTCTACAGCATCTACCGCAAGATGTTCATTCAGGGCCGCGACTTCGAGGACATCTATGACCTCATCGCGGTTCGCGTCATCGTCGACTCGGTGCGCGACTGCTACGGCGCCCTGGGGGTCGTGCATACCCTCTGGCGGCCGATTCCCGGGCGCTTCAAGGACTACATCTCCGTGCCCAAGGTCAACATGTACCAGTCGCTCCACACCACCGTAGTCGGCCCGCAGGGCGAGCCGGTGGAAGTCCAGATCCGCACGGAGGAGATGCACCGCACCGCCGAGTACGGCATCGCCGCCCACTGGAAGTACAAGGAGGGGCGGACCGACCGCGGTCTGGACAAGAAGCTGGAGTGGCTGCGCAGCCTGATGGAGTGGCAGACCGAGGTGCGGGATGCCGCCGAGCTGGTGGAAACGGTGCGGACCGACCTGTTCTCCGACCAGGTCTTCGTCTTCACCCCCAAGGGCGCCGTCATCGACCTGGCGGCAGGCGCCACGCCGCTGGACTTCGCCTACCAGATCCACACGGACATCGGCCACCGCTGTGTGGGGGCCAAGGTTTCCGGCAAGATCGTGCCACTGGACACCCCGCTCAAGACGGGCGACATCGTGGAGATTCTCACCTCCAAAACGCCTGCCCCGTCGTTGGACTGGCTCAACGTCGCCAAGACCAACAGCGCCAAGAATAAGATCCGAGCCTGGTTCAAGCGGGCCAACCGCGAGGAGAACCTGGCCCGGGGCGAGGACTCGCTGTACCGCGAGTTCCGCCGGCAGGGCCTGGACCCGGAGGAGATCCTCGCCAAGCCCTGGGGTGCCGACCTGCTGCGGCGCATGAACCTGCCCAGCGTGGAGGAACTGCTGGTCTCCGTGGGCTATGGGGGACTGACGGCACAGCAGGTGGTGGCCCGCTTCAAGGGCGAGATGGAGCGCCGCGAGAAGGCGACCGTCACCAAATTGCCGGAGATGACCGCGGACGAGGCCAAGGAGCGGCTGGGCTACGGCAAGCCTTCCGACGGTGTGCGCGTCCGCGGCGAGGGCAACATGCTGGTACGGTTCTCGCGCTGCTGCAACCCGGTGCCCGGGGACCCCATCATTGGCTATATCACCCGCGGCCGCGGCGTCTCCATCCACCGTCTCGACTGTCCCAACCTGCACGGCGCCTTCGAGCAGGAGCGCGAGCGCCTGGCTGAGGCCGCCTGGGACGAGGCGGCGGCGACGGCCGGCGGCGCCACCTATCCGGTGGAACTGCAGATCACGTCCATCGACCGGTCCGGCCTCCTGGCCGAGGTGGCCAACACCGTGGCCGAGTTCCGAACCAACATCCTGAAGTCGAGGACGCGCTCCAAGGACCACGTGGCCATCATCGACCTGGTCCTGGAGATCCGTAACCTGGACCATCTCCAGCACATCATCAACAAGCTGGCCCGCATCCGCGACGTGATGGACGTCTCCCGCGTCGTCAAGGAGGTGGCCCGGTGAGGGCCGTGGTGCAGCGCGTCTCGCAGGCTGCCGTGACCGTCGAAGGAAACGTGGTCGGCGCCATCGGCGCCGGCCTTTTCGTGCTGCTGGGAGTCGCCCGCGGTGACGGCCCGGAGGACGCCCGCCTGCTGGCCGACAAGGTAGCGGGGCTGCGGGTGTTTGACGATGCAGAGGGCAAGATGAACCTATCCCTGCAGGACGTGAGCGGCCAGGTGCTGGCTGTTTCTCAGTTCACCCTGCTGGGCGATGCCCGGAAGGGGCGCCGCCCCAGCTACAGCGAGGCCGCTGCGCCGGAGGAGGCGGAGGCCCTGTACCGGCTCTTCGTGCAGTCCCTGCGCCAGGCCGGCCTCACGGTGGAGGAGGGTGTGTTCCGCGCCACGATGAGGGTGGAACTGGTCAACGAGGGGCCGGTCACCCTTCTGCTGGACAGCCGC
>CALMNP010000163.1 GCA_937868875.1 uncultured Bacillota bacterium
TGCCCCACGGCAACGCGGATGGGGCGCGAGCCGGCGGTATCGCGCATGAACTGCACGAAGCGTTCCAGGGCCTGGGCCTGGCTGCGCACCTTGCCGAAGGGGACGTAAATGCCGTTCTCCACTCGGATCAGCGGCTTGATATTGAGGAGGGAGCCCAGGAGCGCGGAGACCTTGCCGATACGGCCGCCCTTCTCCAGATAGTGCAGCGTATCCAGGCTGAAGAGCAGCTCCATGCGGTCCCGTACGGACCGGGCGCGGTCCAGCACGTCCTTGACGGACAGCCCGGCGGCCGCCGCTGTGGCTGCCTCGATGACCTGGAAGGCGAGCCCCCAGGAGAGGAACCCCGAATCCACCACCGTCACCCGATCCGGACCGACGTGCTCCGCCGCCATGCGGGCGGTATCGACGGTGCTGCTCAGGCCCCGGGACAGGTGCAGGGAGATCACAAGGTAGCCCTGGCTGGCCCAGCGGTCGAAGACGCGGATGAAATCCAACGGTGAAGGCTGTGAGGTCTTGGGTAGGGACTCGGCCTCGGCCAGCATGGGATAGAACTGGTCGGGGGTGATGTCGACGCCGTCCAGGTAACTCTGGCCATTGATCTGAACGCTGAGAGGCACGATCTCGATGCCGTACCGGACGGCCGTCTCGCGGCTGAGATCGGACGTGGAGTCGGTGATCACCTTAATCTTCTCCACCCGCTGCCTCCTTGGGGGACGAATGAACAATCAAGTCCTCTCCGAACAGGTCCTTGAGGACCACGGCAAAGGCCTGAAAAGCGCGCATCATCTTGGGCCGCGTGCCCTGGCGCAAGGCATTCACTTCGTCCACACCCTTGGGCGTCAGGCTGTAGAGGCGTTGGGTGCGGCGGTCAGGGTCCTGCCACTGACCCTGCACCAGTCCCTTCTTCTCGAACTTGCGCAGCAGCGGGTAGATGCCGCCGGTGCTGGGCTGCCACGCGCCATCGGTGCGGCGGCCGATCTCCGTGCAAATCTCGTTGCCGTTGCGGGACCCGTCACTACCTGCAAGAAGATGCAGGACGTAGAGGGGCAGGAGACCGCGCGTCAGGACCTGGCCCACGACCTCGCTGGTCTCGCGAGAGGCCTTCAGCTCCTCCATGCGGCGGCGGTATTCCTCCTGCAGGCGGCGTTCTTCCTCATCCCAGTCCATGATGTGCAGGTCCTTTTTCTTGGCCAGGGGGCGGAACCTTCCTTCGTATATCTTTAATTTGAGGTTATCACTACTGCGAACATGGGGCAAGTGAAACCTGGAACGCGTGTGGAGGATGGTGGAAGGTGACGCCGGAGACGGCGGCCCTCGCTTATGTGCCGGAATTATCTTGCAGCAACCGGCAGGATATCCGCGACGCGCACCGAACAACTTCAGCACATTAGTGAGTCACCGCAGTTGATGCTGCAGCCCTTCCGTCAGACCACATAATATACAAGCGAATTTCCCACCGCACACAGCCTGGACGCTTTGTGTCCGTCCCATCTGGGTCAGAGGCAAGGGGGGATGCGCATGACCAAGACGCGCACCGCACGCGGCACGGATCGGTAGGATCTGAGCCTCGATGCGGTGCGTTTGGTGTCTCCTGAAACGACCCTCCATCTTTCCCACGAAGGGAGCAGTGACCGTGACCACGCCCTTTTGGTTCGTGCTGTTCGCACTGATTGCCTACGCCGTGGCCTACCTGGCGTACGGACGGTGGTACGACAGGACCGTCTGGAGGCCCGACGCCAAGCGCACCACCCCGGGGCACATGTACACCGACGGCGTGGAGTTCTTCCCCGTCAGCAAGTACGTTCTCTGGGGCTATCAGTTCAAGAGCGTGGCCGCCCTGGGCCCCATCCTGGGCCCCTTCATCGCCCTCCAGTACGGTTGGGCGCCGGCCCTCATCTGGATCATCCTGGGCAACTTCTTCATCGGCTGGCTGCAGGACTATGGCTCCATCATGGTCTCTCTTCGCAACCAGGGCCGCTCCTTCGGCCCCATCACCTACGAGTTCACCGGCAACGCGGGGCGCAACACCCTGCTAGGATTCATCCTTTTCTACCTTCTGATCATCTCCGCCACGTTCATCTACTTCATCGCGACCTTCTGGAACATCTTCCCCGGCACCTTCGCCGCCACGCTGGGCATTGTGCTGGCGGGCGTCATCGCCGGACAAATGCTCTACAAGGCCCGGATGAACGTCGGCATCACCACCCTGGTGGCCTTTGCGGTCATGATTGTGGCCATCGTGGCGCCGGCTTACCTGGAGCCCCTCAGGGTGACCAAGAACTTCCTGGGCGCCTGGACCGTCACCTTCTGGGCGCTCATGGCAGGCGTGCTGCTCTACCTGGCCGCCATCCTGCCCCTGCCCACCTTCATTCAGCCGGTGAATTACGTCTCGTTCTTCCCGGCCTTCCTGGGGGTCATCCTGATTCTGGTCGGCGCCCTGGCGTCGCCGGCGACGGGCGTTACCCTCCAGCAGCCCGCCTGGATCGGCTTCTGGCCTGCGAAGGCACCCGGACCCATGTGGCCTCTGCTCTTCGTGGCCATCGCCTGCGGCGCCATCTCCGGCTGGCACAGCCTGGTGGGATCGTCCACCACGTCCAAGCAGCTTGACGTGGAGACGGACGCCTTCCCCGTGGGCGCCGGCGCCATGCTGTCCGAGGGCCTGGTAGCCCTGGCCTCGCTGGCTGCGTATATGGTCCTGGCTCCCAAGGACACGGCACTGGGCAGCGTGGGCGCCTGGGTGAACGGCGCCCTGCTGCTGACGGGCAAGTTCCTGGGTGGCTCCGGCCCGGTGCTGCAGACCTACTTCGGCGTGGTGCTGGTCATCTACGCCATCACCGTTCAGGCCCTGGTGACCCGCTTCTGGCGCCTGGTCAGCCAGGAGGTCTTCGGCCAGGGTGGGCTGGCGATTCTGGGGCAGAAGCACGTGTCCACGATTGTGGGCCTGGTTTTGGCCATCCTCTTCGCCACCACCGGCTCCTGGAACAACCTCTGGCTCTACTTCGGCGGCTCCAACCAGTTACTGGCGGGCCTGGCCCTGATGCTTATCACCATCCACCTGGCCAGGGTGAAAGAGCGTACCGTCTACACCCTGATCCCGGCCCTGTTTATGATCCTCACCACCCTGAGTGCCCTGGCCTGGCAGACCTACGTCTTCAGCAAGGCCTTCCTGGGCATCACCAAGACGTTGGTCCAGCCGCCGCTGGGCAAGATCGCCTGGGCCGCCAAGAGCCTGGACGGCCTCTTCGTGCTCGTGGGCGTGATTCTGTTCGTCTTAGGCGTTCGCATGGCCTGGCTGACGGTGGGTTCATACCGGCAGGCGTTCAGCGGAGTGGCAGGACCGACAGTGGCGGCTGACGACTAACACAGACCCGGGAGCCCGGTGGCCTGCCCGAACGGGGCAGGCCCTGGGCCTCTGGCATAACACACCCGTGACGCACCAGGAAAGGAGCGAAGGCCCGTGTTCTGGAGGAAGAAGGGCGAGAAGGCTGAAGCCGGCGAAAGCAAGGAGAGCGCCGGCGAGGCAAAGGGCGGCGTCGGACAGGTCATGAAGGGCGTGCTCTACGGCATGGCCTCCCACGGCAATGTAACGGCTGCCCTGCGCACGCGCATGCACCTGGAGCACCTGTTCATGTTCATTACCCTGGGCGACATGCTGGGTATTCCCGTTCTGCCGCCCTATTACTCGCTTCGCATCCTGCCCTACGCCGTGCCCAACATCGAGTCCTGGAAGCAGCGCGTCTTCCGTGAGCGGGACTTCACCGACGCCATCTATTAGGGCGGCGGGGTTCGAGGGGCAGTCCCGTGCAGCAGAGGCAATAACCGGCGCCCCGCTCCGGCAGTGGGCCCGCGAAAGAGAGGGAAAGCAATGCTGCCCATCGGCATGGGCCGTTACTTTGAGGAACATCCGGCAGAAATCGTGGTCTTCGCCGGCAAGGGCGGGCTTGGCAAGACGACCAGCAGTTCGTCGCTGGCCTACTACATGGCCACGGTGAAGAAGAAGAAGACGCTGCTCTTCTCGACCGACCCCCAGGCCTCCCTTAGTGACATCTTTGAACGCGACTTCTTCGGCCAGGGCGTGACTGAGATCATTCCCAACCTGCACGTGGTCGAGATTGACGCCGACCGCCGGGTGGCCGAATACCAGGCCTCGGTCAAGCAGAAGATCAAGGACATGTACGGCCTGGATGCCGTGCCGAAGGAGATTGAGGAGTATATCGACTCCACGTCCGCGGAGCCGGCCATGTACGAGTCGGCGACCTACGACGCCATGGCCGAGCTGGTGGCGAAGAGGGAGTACGACCTGTACATCTTTGACATGCCGCCCTTCGGCCACGGCGTGCGCATGGTGGCCATGGCCGACATCCTCTCCAAGTGGGTGGAGAAGATCACCGAGGCCCGGGGCAAGGTGGCCGAGTACGACGCGGTGGCCGCCACCCTTAAAGGGGAGAAGGGCCACGAGGATGCGGTCATGAACGAGTTGCTGGACATCCGCAGCAAGATCAAGTCCTTCACCGACCTGATCACCAACCGAAGTCGGACGGCCTTCTTCATGGTGCTGATTCCGGAGAAGATGGCGATTCTGGATACGGCCAGGGCCCTGGACATGTTCTCGTCCCTGGGTATCGAGATGTCGGGCCTGGTCGTGAACCAGGTGTACCCGCCGGAACTGGCGGACCGGTCGGGGATCTCCGAGTTCCTGCGCAACCGTGTAAGCATGCAGCGCGAGCACCTGAGCACCATCCGCGACCGGTTCGGCCAGCGGGTTGTGGCCTCAGTGCCGATGTATACGCGCGAGCCGAAGGGCCTGGAAATGATTGAAACGGCTAGCCGCGACCTCATCAAGAGCAGCGTGAAGCTGTAAGGAGGGACGGACTTGAAGCACCTGCAAAGCTTCCTGGAGGAGAAGCCCAGGCTGCGGTTCATCTTCACCGGCGGCAAGGGCGGCGTGGGCAAGACCGTCAGCGCCGCGGTGCTGGCCTACCACTTTGCGAGCCAGGGAAAGAAGACGCTCATCGCCTCCCTGAATCCGGTGCACTCCCTGACCTCCGTCTTCGGCCAGGACCTGTCGGGAGGTCGGAACAAACCCATCCAGGGTGTGCCGGGCCTCTTCGCCGTGGAGGTGGAGACTTCCGAAACGGTGGAACGCTATCGGGACAACATCGCCAACCGCGTGCGAGAATTCCTCAAGTGGTCGGACATTCCGGTGGACAGCAAGCCCTTCGTGGACATTGCCGCCACGAACCCGGCCTTTGAGGAGTCCGCCATGTTTGACAAGATGATGGACGTCATGCTGAGCGAGGGCGAAGGGTATGAGGTCATTGTCTTTGACACGGCAGCCGTGGCCAACGCCGTGCGGCTGATCGGACTGTCCAAGATCTATGGCCTCTGGCTGGGGCGCATGATCGAGAGCCGCAAGGAGGCTCTGAGTCTGCGCATGCAACTGTCCTTCCGCAAGGAGAAGGTGATGGAGGAGGTCAAGAAGGACCCCATGCTGGCCGACCTCCTGGCTATGAACGACCGCTTCACGCAGGTGAAGGGGCTGCTCATGGACCCCGAGAAGACGGCCTTTTTCTTCGTCACCCTGCCCCTGACCCTGCCCATCTCCGTGGTCAAGCGCTTCATTTCCACCGTTCGGACCTACGACATCCCCGTGGGCGGCGTCATCGTCAACGAGGTGATTCCGGCCGAAGTGGCGGAGAAGGCCACGGGCGACGAGTATATGCAGAACAAGTACCACGAGCAGGGGGGGTACATGCAGACCATCCAGCAGGACCTGGGAGAGCTGGTGCGTGCCTACGTCCCTCTTTATCCCAACGAGGTGGTAGGCCTGGAGCGACTGCGGGAGTTGGCGCGGGACATGTTCGACGTGGGCGCTCCCCTGGCGGTGTCCTACGGTGATTGACTGGAGCTGGAACGAGGAGCGGAATGTGGGGCGCACGACTGGACCCAGCCATGACGAAGCGGTCGTGTCGGTGGTCGATATGACCGGGGCGGCCAGCACTCGCCACGTTCTGGCCGCCAACAATATGCTGCTCGGGACAACCAACCTCATTGTGCTGAATCTTCCTCCGGGCTGGCTGCTGCGCAACGGCATCCAGCGCCCGGACGTGGACGCACGACGGGTCGTCGGTCGCTACTGCTGGGCGACCCTCGGGGCGGCTCACTACTACCTCATTCCGCCGGGCGGGCCTGACCGGGTTGACCTCTGGGTGCGGATACGGCCGCGCGCCAAGAGAGAGCCGATAGGCGCCCCCATGACCGTCGGAGGGCATAACGGTGTCTACCGGCTCACGGAAAGCGGCCGCGAGCGCCGCCTGGTGGTAGAATGGACCTGCAAGAAGAGCGAGAGGTTCATGGAAGTGGAGTCCCGGGGGACGGTGCCCCTGGAGCCTCTGCTGCAGGCCTTGCAGGGTTGCCAGTGTCACGGCCCCTGAGCCAGGGAGAGGGTGACCCCGATGAGGCAGCCGTCTCACCCCTGGGGAGGCACCCAGCGCCGGGGAGCCCTAAGATGACGAAGGCCCGCCGCAAGTGATGCGGCGGGCCTTTGGCATCCGCCCCGCGAAAACAGGAACAGGCTGTAAGGGTGGTGAAGTACCTGGGTCATAGTCAACTCTTCACCACCGGGGGGAACCGTCCATGATGAAGCCCCGAGCGCTGCAACCGGGGGATACCGTCGCCATCGTCTCACCCAGCGCCGGCATAGCCAGCCTGGTGCCGCGCCGATTCCAGCGCGGTCTGGCCTACCTGGAGAAACTGGGCTACAGGGTGAAGGTCATGCCGCACGCGCTCGGCCGCGTGGGACACAGGGCGGGGACCTACGAGGAGCAGGCGGAGGACCTGAACAGGGCCTTCGCCGACCCCGAGGTGAGCATGATCCTTACGACGATCGGCGGTTACACGTCCAACGGGGTGCTGCGCCACCTTGACTGGGACCTCGTCCACCGCCATCCGAAGATCGTGATGGGCTACTCCGATACGACTTCCCTGCTGACGGGCCTCCACACGGCCGGAGGGCTGGTCACGTTCTACGGCCCAGCCTTGCTGCCGACCTTTGCCGAGTTTCCGGAGATGCTCCCGTACAGCCACGACTCCTTCCTGGATGCGGTGACGGGCCGCACCCGTACCTGGGGGCCGAGCCCCGCCTGGACGGAGGAGAAGACCTCCTGGGACGAAACCGACGACCGGCCGCGCACGACGACGCCCAACCCCGGTTGGCAGGTGCTGCGCCCCGGCAAGGCCCGTGGGCCCATCCTGGCTGGCAACCTGACCATCCTGATGTCCCTGGCCGGTACGCCTTACTTTCCTGACGTCTCGGGGACGGTCCTCTGTATTGAGGACGACCACACCTGCCCTATGCCGTACTGGGACAACCATTTCAACCATCTGCGGGATATGGGTGTGTTCGACCGCATCGCCGGGCTGCTCATCGGGCGGACCCAGGAGGTGCCGCGGGACACCGCCCCGGGGGACTATGGCTGGCGCGAACTGCTGCAGGAGCAGTTGGGTCACTGCAACTTCCCCGTGGCCTGGGACGCGGACTTCGGCCACACGGACCCGATGCTGACTCTGCCTCTGGGGGTGGAGGCGGAGATGGACACGGAGAGGCAGACGTTGGCCATGCTGGAGCCGGCCGTGGTGCTTTAATAACCGGCGGGGCTTCCCTTAACGTTGCACTCAGTCGGTTCTCCAGTGGTTCGAGGCCCATACTGCCACCTCCTGGTCTTGGCGGCGC
>CALMNP010000164.1 GCA_937868875.1 uncultured Bacillota bacterium
GTCGCCCTCAATGACGATGTCGCTCCCCTGCCACTTCTGGGCCCAGGCCTGGGCCTGCTCGGCCAGCAGGGACTCAAAGCCCTGGGCCTGAGCCGCCGCGAGCACCCTCCGGCTGACCGTCTGCAAGTCGTCCGCCGCATGGTCCCGGGACGTGACGTTGGCCACGTACTTGTAGGCGATCGTCGTCTGGCCCTGCTCCACCGGCAGGTGGAGGGTGTGGGCGACGTACTTGTCGCGGCTGGTCAGATCGGCCGGGACCGAGACCTTCTGCCCCCGCTGTAAGATGTCGTAGGCCATGGCGGAGCAGACGTGGAAGTCGAGCTTCCTTGTCCTGACGGTGAGCAGGGCTCCCTGGGCGGTGTTCTCCCTCGTGGTCTCGTCCCAGAACTTCTCATCGTAGTTGGCGTCCTCGTTCTTGACGTCGCCGTCCAGGTACAGGCTGAGCTGAAGCTGACCGCTGAAGTTCAGCGGCGTGACGGCATACCGGATGGCCCCCACCTCGGGCCTGACGATGCTGACGAAGCGGGTGGCCTCCACCCGCACTTGACGGCCGCCGGGGAGCTCTGCCACGAAGGTGCGCTGCAGGTACCCCGACCTCATGTTCAGTTCGCGGCGAAACTCCTTCACCGTGCACCGGGCCAGGTCCAGCTGTTCCTCGCCGAAGCGCAGGTCCAGCCCGATCCAGTTGGTGGCGTTGAGCACCTTGGCGAAGTACTCCGGGTAGCCGTTCTTCCACCAGCCCACCCGGGTCTTGTCTGGGTAATACACCCCCGCCATGTAACTGCCCTGAAGGGACCTTCCGCTGTAGGCTTCTTCGAAGTTGGCCCGCTGGCCCATGTGCCCGTTGCCGATGCTGAACAGGCTCTCTGAGACCTGGTTGTTGCCGGGATCGAAGGTTTCTTCCACGATGGACCATTCGTCGAGTGCAATGTACTGTTTCACTGTGGATCCCTTTCCCTGCGGTTTAGAGGTAGCCGAAAACCTGGAGCCGGTCCAGCGTCATCTCCGCCAGACTTCCCACCACCAGGTGCGCCTGGTTCAGGGCCTCCCGCGAACCCACGCCGACGCAGTACATGCGGGCGCGAAGAGCGGCCTCGATCCCGGCCGCCGCGTCCTCGAAGACCACGCAGTGCTGCGGCTCCACCTGCAGTTCTCGGGCCCCGAGGAGGAAGACCTCCGGGTCCGGCTTGGCCCTGGCCGTTTTCGTGCCGTCGACGATGGCGTCAAAGAGGTCGACCAGTTGGGTGCGGCGCAGGATGGTCATGGCGTTCTTGCTGGCCGACCCGAGGGCCGTCCTGATGCCGGCCCGCCGCAGCTCCTCCAGGAAGGGCCGGCCCCCCGGCAGCACCTCCGTCTCGTCCATATGGCTGATGGACTCCACGTACCAGCGGTTCTTCTTCTCGGCCAGTTCCTGCTTCGCCGCCGCGTCCACCGACAGGCGGCCGATCTCCAGGAGGATCTCCAGCGACCTGTCGCGACTGACGCCCTTCAGCCTCTCGTTGTCCCGCCGGCTGAAGTCGAAGCCGAGTTCATGGGCCAGCCGTTTCCACGCCAGGTAGTGGTACCGGGCCGTATCCACGAGCACCCCGTCCAGGTCGAAGAGGCAGGCGCGAATCCGGCTCATCGCGACCCCAGCCTCAGGCGCCGGACCAGGTACACGGCCAGGGCGACGGCGGCCGCTGCCACCGCCGTCAGAAGCGCTGGGACAGCCGGCGACGGTCGCGGCTCGCTCACAGGGACAAGCACCATGGCCTCGTAGGGCTGCAGGGTGACCTGGAACGTGCGCCCCGCGGCAGCCTCCTTGAGCCTGACGGTTTCAGCTTTGGACCCGAGCCGGTTGCGGAGGGATGATGCCTTCAGGCCGGCCTCCGCGGGGACGGATACCGAGGCCTGCTGCGTCTTGCCGGACGTGTTGATGACTACGGCCGCCGAATCGGCGCCGTCAGCCGTGGGCCGTGCGTAAGCCAGCACCGCACCGCCGGGACTGGATGTCAGGGGCACGTACCCGCCGCGCCGCAGGGCCGTTAGGGACTGCCGCAGCGAGGTCAGGTCCTGGACGTACGACGTCATGGCCGGATCACTGCCAAAGGTCATGTCGCGCCGGTTGTCCGGGTCCTTGCCGCCCTGCATGGCCACTTCCGTGCCGTAATAGAGGATGGGAATCCCCCTGGCGGTCAGCAGGTAGGCCAGGGCGGCCCGGAGTTTGGCCTCGCCGTCGTCGCCGGCGGCGGTGACGAAGCGGGGCATGTCGTGGTTATCCACAAAAGTGGCCACCAGGCTGCTGTCCGGGAAGACCTGGTCCTCCTTCGCCTGGAGGTCGTGCAGGGTGGAGGGGTCGTTGCCGGCTGCGAACACCTTTTGAATGGCCTGCTGGCGGGGGAAGTCCACCAGGGAGTCGAGGCCCGCCTTCTGATAACCGGCAATGTAGGACGGGTCGCTGTTCCAGGCCTCGCCCATGAGGAAGAAGCCCGGCCGGGCGGCGTGCATCTGGGCGGCATAGGTGGTCCAGAAGGTCTTGGGCACGTGGCGCACAGTGTCCAGGCGGAAGCCGTCCACGCCGGTCCTGGCGATCCAGTCCCGGTCGATACGCAGCAGGTAGTCGGCCACGGCCGCGTTCTCCTGGGCCAGGTCCGGCAGGTCGAAGAGCCAGCCGTTCTCGATGTTGGCCTGGTCGTTCCAGTTGGCGATGGGCCCGTCGTGGTGGAACCAGTCCTGGCGGGACGGATCGTGGGCCCAGGGGTGGTCGGCGCCGGTGTGGTTGACCACCACGTCCAGCAGCACCTTGATGCCGCGCTGGTGCGCTTGCTGCACCAGGGTCTGCAGGGTCTCCAGGGACCCGAGGTGCCGGTCCACCTTCTCGAAGTCCGTGGCCCAGTAGCCGTGGTACCCGCGGTCCTGGTTCTGCACCACCGGCGTCAGCCAGATGGCGGTGACGCCCAGGGACTGGATGTAGTCCAGCTTGTCGATGACCCCCTGCAGATCTCCGCCGTGGTAGGCCTGGGGGTCGTCCCGGTTGACGTCGTGGTCGTTGCCGGTGTCGCCATCGAAGAAGCGGTCGGTCATGATGAGATAGATGATGTCATCCTGGGGCGGCCGCTGACGCACGTCCCGGGAGATGCCCCCCTCCGGCAGGGCGGCTCGCGCGGCGGCGGGCAAGGACAGGCCAAGGGAGACGGCCAGGAGGGCGGCCAGAGCGGTCAGAGCGATGGAGCGGCGCACGGAGACTCCCCTTTCTGCTGCACGGCGCAAGAGAGACGGGCACGAGGGTGAAGTCGGCCCGGGGTCATACCAGCCCCGCGGCTTCCGCCTGAGACTGGGGCGCCAGCACTACGGCCTGCCAGGGCCCCAGGGTCAGGGCCAGGCGGCCGCCTCCGGCGGTGTGGAGCTCACCCGTGAGCAGGTCCACCATGGGGCCTTCCGCCGGCAGGGCCGCCGTCGCGGCACCGGGGGCGTTGTTGACCAGGGTGACGAGCCGTCCCTGCCGCTGGCCGCGTCCAGGAACGCCGGGCAGGGCAGCGGTCCGCTCGAAGCCGAAGAGGGTCCCGCCGGGCTCAGCGACCAAGGTACGGTAGCCGCCGTCCCGCAGCCAGGGGAAGACTCGTCGAATCTGCACCAGCCGCTTGTGCAGAGCCAGGGCTTCCCGATCCCAGCTCTGCCTGGACCAGTCCATGGCGCCGCGGCAGCCCGGGTCCTGGCCGCCTTCCATGCCCACCTCGTCCCCGTAGTAGATGAGGGGAACGCCGGGGTAGGTCATCATCATGACGGCAGCCAGCAGGCTCCTGTCGCGCCCGATGAGGGTGCGGATTCGAGGCGTGTCATGGGTGCCCAGCAGGTTCAGCAGGTTGGCGGTGACGTCCCAGGGGTACTGCATACGGACGCGGGCCAGAAGCTCGTCCAGGTGCGACGCGTCCACCGTCCCCCGGAAGAAGGCCAGGAGGGCGTCGCGGAAGGGATAGTTCATCACCGAGTCGTACTGGTCGCCCCGCAGCCACTCCAGGCTGTCGTGCCAGATCTCGCCCAGGATCCAGGCCTCCGGATTGACGCTCTTGACCCGTCGCCGGAAGGCGCGCCAGAAGGTGTGGTCCACCTCGTTGGCCACGTCCAGGCGCCAGCCGTCGATGCCGGCCTGGCGCAGCCAGTAGGCGGCCACGTCCAGCAGGTAGTCGGCAACTTCCGGGTTCTGGGTCATGAGTTTGGGCATGTACGTGAGGTGGGTGGAGAAGGTCTCGTAGTTGCACGGGTACTCCGTGCGCACCTGGTCCCCCTCGATGTGGAACCAGTCCCAGTAGCGCGAGGCGCGGCCCTTGCGGATGCAGTCCTCGAAGGCGAAGAAGTCGTGGCCGGCGTGGTTGAAGACGGCGTCCAGCAGCACGCGGATGCCCCGCTGGTGCGCGGCCTCCACCAGCCGCTTCAGGTCGTCCAGGTCGCCGAAGCCAGGGTCGATGCGATAGTAGTCGCGGGTATTGTACTTGTGGTTGGAGGAGGACTCAAAGATGGGCGTCATGTAGAGTCCGCCTACGCCCAGCTCCTCCAGGTGCCCAATGTGCTGCGCGACGCCCTTAAGGTCGCCGCCCTGGAGGTCCTCCCGGTTCGGCGGCGAGCCCCAGGGAACGGTGCCGGGCGGGTCGTTGCCGGGGTCGCCGTTGGCGAACCGGTCGGGGAAGATCTGGTAGAAGACCGTCCCCCCGTCCAGCCAGGAGGGCGCCTGGAACCGATCGGCCGGGGCAATGTAGGGGTACTGAAAGCCCCCATCCGCCGGGGGCTGGGGAGAGGCCGGCGAGAAACCACGTTCGCCTAGCCAGGCCTCTTCACCGACCGCGTCCACCAGATGGAACTGGTAGTGAGCGCGGCGGCGGGGCACGGTGGCCACCCAGTAGTCAGCCGTCATGTCGCTGGCCTCGCGCACCATGTCTGCGCTTTCGCCGGCTGAGTCCGGCTCGTAGCGATCCCGGTAGGCGACGGTCACGGCGGTCAAATCCCCCCGCTGCGCCTGCAGGACCACCCGCAGGTGGTCAGGCCCGACGGGGTAGGCGTACGGGACCGAGGCGTGGTGAAATACAGCAGCCTTGTTCACGTCTCCCCTACTCCTTCACGGCGCCCTGGGCCAGTCGGGCGAGGTCCAAGTTGCTCACTATCCCTTAACGGCCCCGCGGGTCAGGCCGGATTCCACGTACTTTTGCGCAAACGCCCAGATAATCGCCAGCGGAATGGAAGCGACGATCACGGCGGC
>CALMNP010000165.1 GCA_937868875.1 uncultured Bacillota bacterium
TGCTATAATGGTCCCATGACTACGGAACAGGCAGAAAAGCCCAAGGAACGGGCCATTCTGGTGGCTGTCGACCTACCCGGACGGCAGAACTGGACCCCGGAAGAGTCCCTGGAAGAGTTGGCCGAACTGGTCGCCACGGCGGGGGGCGAGTGTGTCGCTACCGCCATACAGCGGCGCGATCGGCGGGATTCCGCGACCTTCATCGGTGAAGGCAAGATCGAAGAGGTGGAGGCTCTGCGCGAGGAGCGCGGGGCTTCCCTGGTTGTGTTTGATGACGAGCTGTCGCCCGCGCAGCTGCGCAACCTCAGCGAGAAGCTGGGCGGCCGCGTGCTCGATCGCACGTCCGTCATCCTGGACATCTTCGCCCAGCGGGCTCGCACCCGCGAGGGCAAGCTTCAGGTCGAGCTGGCTCAGCTCAACTACCTGCTGCCCCGGCTCATCGGCCAGGGCGGGGAGTTGTCGCGGCTGGGCGGCGGCATCGGCACCCGCGGCCCCGGCGAGACCAAGCTGGAGGCGGACCGGCGGCACATTCGCCACCGCATCTCCGAGCTGCGGCACGCCATCGACGAGGTGCGCGAGCACCGGCACCGGCAGCGCGCCCAGCGGCAGGAGTCCGAGCTTCCCGTGGTGGCCCTGGTGGGCTACACCAACGCCGGCAAGTCAACGCTCCTCAACGCCGTGACGGGCAGCGAGGTGCTGGCCGAGAACAAGCTCTTCGCCACCCTGGACCCGACGACTCGCCTGGTGGAGCCTCCCGAGGCCCCGCCCTTCCTCATGACCGACACGGTAGGCCTGATTCAGAAGCTTCCCACCCACCTGGTGGCCGCCTTCCGCGCCACGCTGGAGGAAATCGTGGCGGCGGACCTCATCCTCCTGGTGGTGGACGCCTCTCACCCCAAGCGGGAAGAGATGCTCAAGACGGTAGAGGAGGTACTGGAGGACCTGGGAGCCGCAGACCGCCCGCGGCTGCTGGTGCTGAACCAGGTGGACAAACTGCCCTTGCCCGACGGTCGCTTCCTGCACGGCATCTACCCCGACGCCGTCTCCATCTCCGCCCTGACGGGCGAGGGGCTGGAGGACCTGGTCAGGACCGTCGACCGCAAGCTGCGCGAGCAGGTGGTGCGCCGCGAGGTCGTGATCCCCTTTCCGCAGGCCTCCTGGGTGGACATGCTGCACCGCCACGGCAAGGTGCTGAAGCAGGAGTACACGGCCGAAGGCGTCTCCATGGAGGTCGAGCTGGAGCCTGTCTGGGCCCGCCGCCTGGAGGCCGCCCTGGGCCTGGAGCGCACGCCCGTGCCCGGCGGGGACTCTGATGAAGGAGCCGACGACGATGATCGCTGAGGGGCTGGCAAAGTCCCTTGCCTCCACAGTAAACCTGCACCCGGCCCTGGCCGGGCTGGCCGGGAAGGCGGCGTCCCGCTGCCGCCCCGCCTGGGACCGCATCGAGGACATCGCTGCCGCCAATCAGCTACGGGTCCTGACCGCCTTCCGCGAGGAGCGCGTGGCCGACTCGGACCTGGCGGGGTCCACCGGCTACGGCTACGGCGACGTGGGCCGCGACAAGCTGGACCGCATCTTCGCCCGGGTCTTCGGGACGGAGGCCGCGCTGGTGCGGCCTCAGTTCGTATCCGGAACGCATGCCCTGGCCGCCATGCTCTTCGGCGTGCTGCGGCCGGGTGACGAGCTTCTGGCCATCACCGGCACCCCCTACGATACGCTGCTGCCGGTCATCGGGGTGGGGGAGGGGGCCTCCGGTTCACTCCGTGAGTTTGGCGTGACCTACCGCGAGGTGCCCCTGACGGCGGACGGCCGTCCCGACGAGGCGGCCATAGCCGCCGCACTACGGCCCGAGACCCGCGCCGTCCTGATTCAGCGGTCACGGGGTTACGCCTGGAGGCCGTCGCTGGCGGTGGAGGGCATCGGCCGCCTCATCGCCCTCGTCAAGGCCGCGCGGCCGGACGTCCTCTGCCTGGTGGACAACTGCTACGGCGAGTTCACCGAGAAGCGTGAGCCGGGCCATGTGGGGGCCGACCTGCTGGCCGGTTCCCTCATCAAGAATCCCGGCGGCGGGCTGGCGCCCACCGGAGGGTATCTGGCCGGTCGTGCCGAACTGGTGGAGAAGGCTGCGGCCCGGCTGACGGCGCCGGGCATCGGTGGCCATGTGGGCCCCACGATGGGCGTCCTGCGCCTCATGTACGAGGGCCTGTTCCTGGCCCCGCACGTGGTGGGTCAGGCCCTGGAGGGCGCCGCGTTCGCGGCGGCGCTTCTGGAGCAGGCCGGCATGGAGACGTCGCCTCGCTGGGACGAACCGCGCACCGACCTGATTCAGGCCCTGCGCCTGGGCTCCGCCGACGCCCTGGTGGCCTTCTGCCAGGGGCTACAGAAATTCTCGCCGGTGGACTCGGCGGCGCGGCCGGAGCCGTGGGACATGCCCGGTTACTCGCACCCCGTGATCATGGCGGCCGGCGCCTTCACCCAGGGCTCGTCGATAGAGCTTTCGGCCGACGCGCCGCTGCGCCCGCCCTATGACGTGTACGTCCAGGGCGGCCTCACCCGCGAGGCCGTCATGGCCGGGGTGCTGGGAGGCCTGCAGGAAATGGTGGACCGCGGGCTGCTGAAGGTGTAGAACGAAGAGAGAGTTGGAGGGGGAGACCGCAGTGGCCAACATGGCGAAGACCAAGGAAGACGTGCTGCGCCTGGCCCGTGAGCTGCACGTGGAGTTCATCCGCCTGCAGTTTACGGACATCCTGGGTGTCATCAAGAATGTAGCGATCCCCGTAACCCAGTTGGAGAAGGCCCTGGACGGCGAGCTGATGTTTGACGGCTCCTCCATTGAGGGCTTCGTGCGCATCGAGGAGTCGGATATGCTCCTGGTGCCCGATCCGGCGACCTTCGCCCTGTTTCCCTGGAAGTCGCGGGAGACGCCCACGGCGCGCCTCATCTGCGACGTCTACAACGCAGACGGCACGCCCTTCGAGGGCGACCCCCGCGGCACCCTGAAGCGCGTCGTGGCCGAGGCCGCCGCCATGGGCCTGGAGCTGAATGTGGGCCCCGAGCCGGAGTTCTTCCTCTTCCAGCGCGATGAGGATGGAAAGGCCACGACCAAGACCCACGACCAGGCCAGCTACTTCGACCTCTCCCCCGTGGACCTGGGCGAGGAGGCCCGCAAGGCCATGGTCGTCACGCTGGGCCAGATGGGCTTCGACATCGAGGCCAGCCACCACGAGGTGGCGCCGGGTCAGCACGAGATCGACTTCCGCTACGCCCCGGCGGTCACCACGGCCGACAACGTGGCCACCTTCCGCTTCGTGGTGCGCACCATCGCCATGCAGCACGGACTGCACGCCACCTTCATGCCGAAGCCGGTCTTCGGCATCAACGGTTCCGGCATGCATCTGCACCAGTCGCTATTCCGGGGGCGGGAGAACGCCTTCTTCGACGCTTCCGCGCCCTACCAGCTGTCGGATGTCGCCATGTACTACCTGGGCGGCGTGCTCAAGCACGCCCGCGCCTTCACCGCCATCACCAACCCGCTGGTCAACTCCTACAAGCGCCTGGTGCCCGGCTATGAGGCGCCGGTCTACATCGCCTGGTCCGAGCAGAACCGGAGCCCGCTCGTCCGGGTGCCGGCCCGCCGGGGCGAGGGCACCCGCCTCGAGCTGCGCAGCCCCGATCCCAGCTGCAACCCGTACCTGGCCCTGGCCGTCACACTGAAGGCCGGCCTGGACGGCATCAAGAACAAGATCCTGCCGCCCGAGCCGGTCAACCGCAACATCTACCGCATGACGGAGGACGAGCGGGAGGAGGCGGGCGTCGCCACCCTTCCTGGCAACCTGGGCGAAGCCCTGGATGAACTGGCCGCCGACGAGGTGATGCAGGAGGCCCTGGGCGAGCACATCACCCGCCACTTCCTGGAGGCCAAGCGCATCGAGTGGGACATCTACCGCACCCAGGTGCACCAGTGGGAGACCGAACAGTACCTGACGGTGTTCTAGCACGGAGGGATCCGACATGCAAGCGCCGGAACCCCTCCGCCGGGTGTACGGCCAGTTTCGTGGCATCCCCATGGAGACCTTCACCAAGGGCTGGTGGCAC
>CALMNP010000166.1 GCA_937868875.1 uncultured Bacillota bacterium
AGTACCTGCTGCGGCACCGCTTTGACCCGACCGGCCCCTACCGCCCCTCCCCTGAGGCAGCGCTTGCCCTGCTGAAGACGCTGGCTGAGGGCGTGCGCGCCATCCGGGCGGAGCAGGCCGTGCCGTCCGATCCCGGGGCGATGAGCGACGAGGCGCTGCGGCAGAAGCTTGGCCTGGCGCTGCCGCCCGATGTGGCCACGCGCCTCCTGGCCATGCTCAACGGATCCGTTGAGTTCACCGCCACCAACACCGGGGTGGCGGCCACGGACCAGTTGGACCTGTCCTGGTTTGCCGCCCCAGAGGCGGCCGACCAGCCGGCCATCCGCGCTGTGCACTACAACGAACCGCGCCTGGAGCAGACGCTCGTCTTCCGCGGCGTGCTGTTCAGCGCCGTGAAGACGAAGCTGCAGGGGCAACTGCCCAAGCCCGTTTCGGCCACGATACTGGCCAACCTCACGGCCTTGCTCAACGACGTGCAGGACCAGGCGCAGCAGTTCTTTGAGAGGCACCTGCTGAAGCAGACCGGCGCCCAACCCGCCACCGGCTTCCTGGCGGCAACGGACTTCGCGCTGCTGTTCGACCTGCATCCGGCCCTGGCCGCCGGCGAAACCCCGCAGGACAGGGCCCGGGCGCGGCGGGCGAGACTGGTGAGCGCCTTCCTGCCGTTCCTGCAGGAGCGGCTGATCCGGCAGTTCATCGTCCAGACGATGACCGCCCATACCGGGGCCGACCCGGCGCTGGTGGAGAGCCTGGTCACGGATGAGCGTCTGCTGGCCGCCTCCGGCCCGCTGGCGGCGGCCCTTGCCGGGACGGTCGATGGCGGCCTGACGGCGACCTTCTACGCCGCTGCCGATGGCACAGGCGCGCCGCTGGCATCGATCAGGCTGACCGCCGCCGACACCGGCCTGCGGGATCAGGACGGCAAGCCGCTGAGGCCGGCCGGCGCCGGGAGCGCCTGCCTGGACGGGTACCTGGAGGTGCCGGCGCCCGGGGCCTACCGCTTCTACCTCACGCTGGATAAGCAGGCGGCCGAGGGTGAACTCTCCTTTGAGCACCTGCCGTCTCCGGTCTTCAGCGGGGCGGCCCCGGCTGACGGGGCCGTGCTCGGCAATAAGGCAAGCGAGTACGTGGAGCTGAAACCTGGGATCCTCTACCACTTCACGCTGACGCTGCGCAAGCTGAACGGCGGGGAGGCGCGCCTGCTGGTGCAGGGCGAGACGCTGCCGAAGGGCGGGCTGGATGCGCTGCCGCTCTACCCGCAGGCGGCGATGGCGGCGGCGCAGCGGGCGCTGGCGCTGCTGGGCAAGGCGATCCGGCTCCTGCAGAGCCTCGGTTTCAACGAACGCGAGACCCGCTACATTCTCACCCACGCTGCCTTTGGCGGCGTGAACCTGTCCCAACTGCCGGCGGCAGCCGGCGACGACACCGATGCGGGCGCCCAGGCGCTCTTCGGGGCGTTCCAGCGGCTGGCGGGGTATGCCCGGCTGAAGGGCGACCTGGCCGCCGGTGGCGATGACCTGATCAACATCTTTGAGGCCAACCAGACGGGCGATCTGGCCCGGGTCTACCCGCTCATGGCCGCACTGACCCGCCGGGATGAGCAGACGGTCAAAGACGTGGCCGAGGCGCTCTTCACCGCCCCCGTCTTCGACAGCGAGCGGCCGCTCCAGCAGCTCTGGGACGGGCTGCAGGTGGTCGAGCGGTTCGGCGTGCAGGTGGCGTCGCTGCTGGCATGGACGGGGATCATGAGCGCCGGCGCCACCCCCGAGCAGCGCTTTGGGATCGCCCGCGACGTGACGGAGGTCGTTAAGGCCCGCTTCGAGGCGGAGGCATGGCAGGGCGTGGCCCAGCCGATCTTCGACAAGCTGCGCCGGCGCCAGCGCGACGCCCTGGTGGCCTATGTGATGCAGCAGCAGGGCTTCGCCCGGATGGAGCAGCTCTACGAGTACTTCCTGATCGACCCCGGCATGGAGCCAGTGGTGCAGACCTCGCGCATCCGCCTGGCGATCGGGTCGGTCCAGCTCTTCATCCAGCGCTGCCTGCTCAACATGGAGCCAAAGGTGCATCCCTCCGTCATCACCGCCAAGCAGTGGGAGTGGATGAAGCGCTACCGGGTCTGGGAGGCGAACCGCAAGATCTTCCTCTTCCCGGAGAACTGGCTGGAGCCGGAGTTCCGCGACGACAAGACGCATCTGTTCAGCGAACTGGAAGGGACGCTGCTGCAGGGCGATGTCTCGGGCGACATGGTCGAGGACGCCTTCCTCAACTACCTGAAGAAGCTGGATGAACTGGCCCGGCTGGACATCGTGGCCATGCACGTGGAAGAGAAGACGGACGCCACCGCCACCCAGCGCGTCCTGCACGTCATCGGCCGCACTTACAGCCAGCCGCACAAGTACTTCTACCGCCGTTGCGCCAACCAGATGTGGACGCCATGGGAGCCGGTGAGCGCCGAGATTGAAGGCGATCACCTGGCGCCGGTGGTCTGGCGCGACCGGCTCTATCTCTTCTGGCTGACCTTCCTGGAGAAGCCGCAGGACCAGCCGCTGGACGACCTGGCGGCGGACCAGAGCAAGACGCCGGCCGGCGTGACATTCAGCGACCTGAAGGGCGTGGTCGCCAAGAAGACCGTGGAGGTGCAGCTCTACTGGAGCGAGTACCTGGGCGGCAAGTGGAGCACCCGGGAGTCCGGCGGATTCGCTGCGGTGGTGTCTCAGAGCGTGTCGCGGACGTTCAAGCCCGGCGCGGTCTTCGTCCACGTCTCCAAAGCCTATGAAAACGGCGAGGAGCGCGGGGTTTTCATCCACCTGGGCGGGGAGATCAACCAGGCGTTCTACCTGGCGGGCCGCAACGCCGAGCCGGAAGCCACGGACTACCTCGCGGGCGGCAGTGCCGGCGCCCTGCCCGACAACCCGTACAGCGCAGCAGCAGCCGGCCGTCCCACCCGCTATGGGGGAAAAGGCGGACTCACCGTGAAGTTCACGCAGCGGATCAGCACCGAGCCCGGCACAACGCCGGACGTCCAGACGCCCGCCATCCTGCAGACGCCCCCCGTTGATAAGCAGGACGTAGCGTTCACCCTGCTGCCGTGCAACAACAACATCACCGCCGGCACGGGCGCAGCGGCCGAAATCGCCTCCCTGATCAGACCGGTCTTCTACCAGGACAATGCCTACACGTTCTACGTTGAGCCCAGCCTGGTGGAGCGGACCGTGGAGGAGTGGCAGGAATGGGTGACGCGCCCGGCGGAACCCGAGCCGGACTGGGGGATCAAGGACTGGTGGGATGACTTTGTGCTGGTCCCGCAGGTCCCCATCTTCATCGACAAGGGCGATCCCTGGCACGAGAAGGGCGACCCGATGCAGAACGTCGTCGACCCCGGATCGCTGGTCCAACTGCAGTCGCAATGGGACTGGCTGGCCAACCCGGCGACGGGGCTGCTCTTTAACGGCGTCCTGGTCGGCTCGACCGGACAGGCGAGTGTGGAGATCCGGACGGCCGATACCACCTCCCCCCGGGCGGAGGGCGCCCAACCGGTGAACATCCATGGCGGCAGCGATCTCGCTACGGGCACCGCCGTTCTTCTGACAGGCGGCGGCACTCTGGCGCAGGCCGGCCTGAAGCAGGTCTCCGGCGCCCTGAATGTGGTGGGCGCCGCCGGGCTCAACAAGTCGCTGGCCCAGAATTTCAACCAGATCAACCAGGCCGGTGTTGGCGCCGGACTCATGGGCTAACGAGAGGATGTGATTGAATCGTGGCAGTCGGGACCTTCCACGGTAGGCTGGATACCGAAATGCCCTATCATTACGGCCGGGTGGGCGCGAAGACGGAGACCAAGCACTTCACCGTAATGGAGCGTGATCTCAGTTACCGGTTTTACCTCCACCAGCATCCCTATGTCCAGCAACTGGTGCAGCTGCTGATCCGCAAGAGCACCGCCGGCCTGCAGGCGGCGGATACCGATTATGCCCTCGATGGCGCCTCGCTGCCGGGCAGCCTTGAGCTGGCGACCGTGGCCGACACGAACGTGACGATCCCCGGAGGTACCCGGATCGCCATGCTGGCCAAGGTCATGGGAACGGCCGGCGGATCCCCGCTGGAGCTGGCAGCCGACATGGAGGTCAAAGCCGCTGGTGCCACCCTCGTACAGGTCAAGGCGTCTGACGGCATGACAGCCACGCTGGTGAACGGCATGACCAAGACACCGCCCGACGGCGCTGTGCTGACCCTGACACAGAACAGCGATGCGAGCCTCTCCGGCAACACCAAGGTCACACTGAAAGCGAATACAGACATCAAGCTTCACGACGGCACGCCAGCCAGCATTCCCGCCGGGACCGCCGTGCTGCTTCCCGACGGATCGGCGCTCACAATTCCGAACGGCACCCAGATGAAGTTGCTGAAAAGCCGGCCCCTCCCGACGCTGTACGCCGACTTTTTCGCTGGACGGTACAAGCCGAATGCGGCGTTGGTGAAGCGGCCCTATCCGGTCAAAGACCTGGATTTCACCTCCAGCGGCGCCTACGCGGTCTATAACTGGGAGCTGTTCTTCCACGTGCCGATGATGCTCGCCATCCACCTGAGCAAGAACCAGCAGTTTGCCGATGCCCAGCGCTGGTTCCACTACCTGTTCGATCCCACGGATGACAGCGAGGGTCCCACGCCCGAGCGCTTCTGGAAAGTGCGGCCCTTCCAGTCCACCGACGTCCGCAAGATCGGGGAGATTCTGACCAACCTCGTGACCGGCGCGGACGATACCCTGCGGCTGGATACGATCAACAGCATTCACGAATGGGAGCGGAACCCGTTCCGGCCGCATGTGATCGCCCGCTACCGGCAGCAGGCCTATATGTACAAAACTGTGATGGCCTACCTGGACAACCTGATCGCCTGGGGCGACTCGCTGTTCCGGCAGGACACCGGTGAGGCCATTGATGAGGCGCTGATGCTCTATGTGTTGGCCGCCAACATCCTCGGCCCGCGCCCGCAGGCGGTGCCGCAAAAGGGAACGGTCCGCCCCCAGACCTACTCCAACCTGCGGCAGGACCTCAAAGCGTTCGGCACCGCCCTGCGCGACATGGAGCCGGACCTGCCGTTCGACCTGATGCCGGACCCCGGCGCCGCCGGCGGCGGCGACCGGATGCGGACGCTCAGGAGCCTCGGCCAGGCGCTCTATTTCTGCGTGCCCCGCAACGACCGGCTGCTCGGCTACTGGGATACGGTGGCCGACCGGCTCTTCAAGATCCGCAACAGCCTGAACTTCCAGGGCGTCTTCCGCCAGCTTGCGCTCTTTGCGCCCCCCATCGACCCGGCCCTGCTGGCGCAGGCCGCTGCCGCCGGTCTCGACGTGGCGGCGATCGTCAATGGGCTGAACCAGCCGCTGCCGCTGGTGCGCTTCGGCTTCCTGGTGCAGAAGGCCGGCGAGATCGTCCAGGAGGTCAAGGCCCTGGGCACCAGCCTTCTCACGGCCATGGAGAAGGAGGACGGCGAGGCGCTGGGGATTCTGCGGGCCAAGCACGAGCGGGTCATCCTAGGGATGACCGAACAAGTGCGGTACATGCATCTGCAGGAGGCCATCAAGGCGCAGGAAGGCTTGCAGAAGTCGCTGGCGCTGGCCGTGCAGCGCTACACCCACTACGAGAAGCAGCTTGGCAGGAAGCCCGAGGATATCAACCAGGCCATCCAGCAGGCCGTTCAGGCGCTGGGCGAGGTCGACCGGGACAGCCTGGCGAAGCAGAATTTCAGCGCAGCGGAGCCCGAACTGGCGCTGCGGGAGATCACCCCGAACATTGCCACGGATGCCCTCGCACAGGCCGCACAGGATCTGGCTGGCGGGAAACTGCTCAGCTCGTACGAAGTGTTGGAGACCATCGCGCTCGAAGGGGCTCAGATCGCCAGCGACATCGCAGGCATGCTGAGCGTGGCCAGTTCGATTGCGAGTATCGTTCCGCAGTTTGAGGTGAGTGCGGAGCCCTGGGGCATGGGCGGCGCCACCTCCTTTGGCGGCCAGAATGTCGCCTCGGGCATTACGGCCGGCGCCGGCACGGCCCGCGCCATCGCCGACCGCCTGAACTTCGAGGGTCGGCGGGCCGCCCGCATTGATGGCTTTGCCCGCCGCGGGATGGAGTGGGCCTTCCAGAGCAACCTGGCCGCCGGCGATATTAACCAGATCTTCAAGCAGCTGCGGGCCGCCCAGATCCGAGTGGCGATCGCCGAGCAGGAGCTGAAGAACCACCGCCAGCAGATGAAGAACGCCGAGGAGATCGAACGCTTCCTGAACGAGGAGGGCGCCGAGAAGACCGGCAAGAAGACCAACAAGGCGCTCTACACCTGGATGAAGCGCGAGGTGAAGGGGCTTTACTCCCAGTGCTTCCAGTTTGCCTTCGACGTGGCCCGCAAGGCAGAGCGCGCCCTGCAGCACGAGCTGGGCAATCCGGACCTCGGCTACCTCCAGTTCGGCTACCTGGCCGGCAAGGAGGGGCTGCTGGCCGGCGAGAAGCTCTACCTGGACGTCAAGCGCATGGAGATCGCCTATCACGAGCTAAACCAGCGCGAGTACGAGCTGACCAAGCATGTCAGCCTGCTCCAGGTGGACCCGCTGGCGCTGGTCCAGCTGCGGGCCACCGGCCGGTGCACGGTCACGCTGCCCGAGTCGCTCTTCGACATGGACGGCCCCGGCCACTACTTCCGGCGGATCAAGACGGTGGCGGTCAGCATCCCCTCCGTGACCGGGCCCAACGCCGGCGTCAACTGCACTCTGACCCTGCTGAAGAGCAGCATCCGTACAACACCGGTCCTGAGTGACGGGGTCTATGCCCGGGACGTCACCGGGGATGACCGCTTCAGCGACTACTTCGGCAGCCTCCAGTCCATCGTCACCAGCTCCGCCAATATGGATAGCGGGCTCTTCGAGACCAACCTGCGCGACGAGCGGTACCTGCCGTTCGAGCACTCCGGCGTCATCAGCGAATGGCAGCTGGAACTGCCTGCCAACCCCGGCAACAAGGATCCGCGCCAGTTCGACTACGACACCATCAGCGACGTGATCCTGCACATCCGCTACACCGCACGCCAGGGCGGCGACCTGCTGCGCAAGGGTGCGACGGATAATCTGAAGGACCTGATCAAGACCGCCTCGGCAGCCGGTTCCGTACGGCTCTTCTCCACCCGCCACGAGTTCCCGACCGAGTGGGCGAAGTTCCAGAGCGAGGCGGCGGACGCCAACGGGCACTACCCGCTGGCGCTGACGCTGCTCCGGGAGCACTACCCCTTCTGGAGCCAGGATCGGTTAAAGAATGTGGAGCGGGTCGAGATCCTGGCCCAGAGCAGAGAGAAGGCCGTCCCCGCGTCGCTGGACCTCTTCGATGGCATGAACACCAAGATCGGCACCCTGGCCAAGCGCTGGGGCCAGGTGCTGGGCGGACCGCTGACGGGTGGCGTGCCGGCCACGCCGGACGGGGCCTTGACGCTCTGCTTCGGGAACCGGGCGCTGGCAGATGTGTGGGTGGCGGTGAAGTGGAGCGGGGAGAGCGTGTAGAGGGTAGGGCCCTGACGTCTCGGCATGGCAGCTCTCTGCTATCGTCCTGTGGTATTGTCACCGGTAATCGTTCTGTGATTTTGTCACCTCATGGAGAGGAACAAGATCACCTTGACCAGAGACGAGAACTGGAGGCTCCTGATCCTGAGCAAAGTCCAGGAAGGGATCTGCACCGTGCGGGAAGCCGCGGGGCTCTTGGGCCTCTCCCTGCGGCAGTCGAAGCGCCTGCGAGTAGCCCGAACCGGGTGACCCTCTCAACGTTGCGTGAAGTCCCTTACGTGCCCCTTGGACCGTCCTCCCTACCGCACGACGAACAGATCCCGCGGCAGCCGGCTGAACACGCGCGCGCCCGCCTCTGTCACGGTCACGATCTCCTCCAGGCGCACGCCGAATTTGCCGGGCAGATAGATCCCCGGCTCAATGGAGAAGACCATCCCCTCCTCCAGCCGCAGCTCATTCGTCGCGGTCAGGTAGGGCGGCTCGTGGCCGTCCAGTCCAAGGCCATGCCCTGTCCGGTGGGTGAAGAATTCACCATAGCCGGCGTCTGTGATCACGGCCCGAGCCGCTTCATCCACCGAAGAGGCGGCAACGCCGGGCTTCACCGCGCCCAGGGCCGCCCTCACGGCCTCCTCCACGATCCCGTGCACCTTCAGATACTCGGCGGACGGCTCCCCGACGAAGGCCATGCGGGTGATGTCGCTGTGGTAGCCCCAGCGGCGCGCGCCGATGTCGATCACCACCGCATCGCCCGGCTGGACCACCCGGTCACTGGCCATATGGTGCGGGAAGGCGCCGTTGGGGCCTGACCCAACGATGGTGAAGTCCACGCCCTCCACGCCGTCTTGCGTAAAGGACGCGGTGACGGCATCGGCAACCGCCTGCTCCGTCACGCCGGCCCGGAGCGCCCTGAACGCAGCCTCCACGGCGCGGTCGGCCAGGTCTGCGTTGCGCTGGATCAGGTCGATCTCCGCCGGGTCCTTCTGCATGCGCATCCAACCAAGGAGCCCGACCGCCACGTCCGCCTTCGCCTGGGGAAGCCTGCCCAGGAGCAGCAGGACGAAGTCGGCCCGCATCGTCTCATCCAGCAAGACTTGCCGCACCTGCCCGAAACCCAACGCCACGCCCATGCGGGCCAGACGACTTGACGTAACCACAAGAGTCACATTAATATCATAGTAACGAAGACCTTGTGGGGGAATGGACTATGGTCCGGCGCACCATCGGGGTTCGGGACGCCAAAGCCCAGTTGAGCCGGCTACTCAAGGACGTACAGTGGGGTGGAGAGTGGATCATCACCGATCACGGAAGAGCGGTGGCGCGGCTCGTCCCTGTGCCGAAGGGTGATCTTCCGCTGGGGGAGCGCATTCAGCGTTTGGAAGGTCAAGGCACTATCGAACCCCCACGGCCGAGTAGGCCCCTTCCTCCGCCTCTGCCACTCGAGGAGGGACTGGCACAGCGCTGGTTGGAGGAGGAGCGTAACTCGTGAGAGCGGGCCGGGAAGCGGCCGTTTACTGGGATGCCTCAGCCGTGCTTTCCGCGTTGTTTCAAGATCGCTATAGCGCGGAAGCTCTGGCATGGTCTCGCCGGCCGGGCGCTCACCTGCTATCTAGCCTCGCTTGGGCGGAGGTTCACGCCGTAATCGCCCGGGTTGAGCGGGAGCGCGCCTTGGCTGGCGTCCTCGTGGCAGCAGCCAAGGAAACCGTGGACTCCGGACCGTGGCGACTGCTTAACATCACCCCCGCCTGGGAGAGCGCCAAGATTCTTTCTGAAAAGTGGCCTTTGCGGGGCGCGGACCTGTGGCACCTTTCGGCTGCAAAGACACTGCAAGAGGAACTCCCCGAGTTAGTACTCCTGACGTTCGATGGCCGCCTCAAGAGTGCGGCCCTTGGTGAGGGGCTTGCGGCAGGGCCGCCGACAGGGGGCTCCTGAGTTTCAGATCGATCACCCACCCGGGTCAGTCCCCGAGCCCTACTTGAGTTCGACCACATGAAAGCGGCAGGGGCCCTCTTCGGGCGCCCTGCCGCTTCTCTTCAAAGCAATCGATGATGTGGGGGTTCAACCGGCATGCAATCGATCACTTCCGCAGCGCGCAGTATGGTCGGACTCTG
>CALMNP010000167.1 GCA_937868875.1 uncultured Bacillota bacterium
CTGGCAACCGGCGTGTATCAGGCCGTGGGCCTTTGCTTTGCCTTCGTGGCTGCCTACTTCTCGCCCAACCCTTACGTCGCGTTCGTGGCCGGCGGTGTGGTTGTGGCGGTGGAAGTTCTGCTGCTTCGGCAGATCGGCCGCTTCCTTGACCATTACGGTACCCTCCGCGAGTCTGCGGACAGCCTGCGCAACGCCATGGACAAGGTCGTTACCTATGCATTGCTGGCCGGCTCCATGGTGGCCGGCGACAAGATGCTCCCAGGCGGGTCGGGCTACTTCCTGGTCGCGGGCCTGTTCGTCCTGAACGAGTTCGCGGGCGCCAAGGTGATGCCCATGGCCGCAGCACCGGCTGCTGCGATCGTCACGGGCATCGTGGCCAACCTGCTGACGGTTTTCCACATCATGCCCAAGTAGCGATACCGGTTGCAAGGATATGGGAACTGGGGTCGCCGCGACCCCAGTTCCCGTGTTGGAGGGGGAGCCATGCCTGTTGTACGGACTGTCCGGGGCCCGGTTCCGGCCGATGATCTGAAGATCGTGCTGCCTCACGAGCACCTCATCATGGGCCTCAACGCGGACCAGATCCTTGACGACACGGAAGAGGTCGCGATGGAGCTGAAGGCGTTCGCAGCCGGAGGCGGGGGGGCCGTTGTCGAGATGACCAACATTGGCATGGGGCGTGACGTCGGCGCCCTGGTGGAGATCTCGGAGCGCTCCGGGGTCCACGTCATTGCCGGCACCGGACTATACTTTCAGAAGTACTACCCCGCCTGGGTGCATGGAGCCACCATCGACGAGATTACGGACCGGTTCGTCCAAGAGGCTCAGGTGGGTATCGACGGGACCGGGGTGCGCCCGGGCATCCTGGGTGAGATCGGCACCAGCGGCGTCATGACGGCCAACGAAATCAAGGTGCTGAGGGCCGCCGCGCGCGCCCAACTGGCCACGGGACTGGCGTTGAGTACGCACACGGATATGGGCTTCGGGGGGCTGGAACAACTGGAAGTCCTGCTGGCGGAAGGCGTACGGCCGGACCGTATCATCATCGGGCACCAGGACCTCCACGATCTCGATGAAGTGCGCGTGGCCATCCTGAAGCGCGGCGCCTATCTCCAGCTCGACACCTTCGGCAAGGGGCGATACCGTTCGGACGAGGCCCGGTGCGCTGACGTCGTCAAGCTGGTGGGCATGGGCTACGGCAACCGGCTGCTCCTGTCGCTCGACATCTCACGCAAGGCATACCTGCGGTGTCACGGCGGCTGCGGGTACGTGCACCTGACGGAGCGCATCGTGCCCAGGCTGCGCGAGCTTGGCGTGTCGCAGGTGGACATCGACCAGATGGTCCGGCGCAATCCGGCCGAGGTCCTGTCCCTACCGAACTGACGCGGAGAGAGGAAAGGCCATGACACCGATTGGCATCGTTGCCGACCTGCACGTGCATACCCTGGCTAGCCCCTGCGCCTACAGCACCCTGGCGGAGATGGTGGAAGCAGCCGTACAGCGCGGGCTGAAGGCACTCGCCATCACCGACCACGGCCCAGGGCTCCAGGGGGGCCTGGACCGGTTTCAGTTTCAGTTTCCGACCGTGCTGCCGAAGGAGCACCGCGGGGTGCAGCTCTACCACGGCGTAGAGGCCAACATCCTGGATGCAGGCGGCGACCTGGACCTGCACGGGTCCGAACTGGCGGCCCTCGACCTGGTGGTCGCCGGGCTCCACCCGGGCACGGCCTACAGGGGTTCGTCGACTGAGGAGCACACGCGGGCCGTGGTGGCCGCGATGGAGAACCCGGCCGTGCGCATCATCAGCCATCCGCACAATATGCACTTTCCTGTGCAGATGGAGGAGGTCGTACCGGCGGCCGTCCGGACGGGCACCTGGCTGGAGCTGAACCACCGCTATATGGGCGGATCCGGGAACCCGGAGGCCCTGACCCAGTCGCGGACGATGCTCCGCCTGGCGGCGGAACAGGGGGCGCGTATCTGCGTCAACTCCGACTCGCATTTCATGGCCGGGGTCGGGCAGGTTGCGAACGCTCTCGCCCTGCTCGACGAGGTCGGCTTCCCGGCGGAGTTGGTGGTCAACAGCGGAACGCTCGAGCTGGACGCGGCCATCCGCACGCCGAAGCACTTTCTGGACCCAGAGGTCGAAGAGCGGCTAGTGTTTCTGACGGAGAACGACCTGCTCGACCCTGATTTCCTTCCGGTCCTGCACCGCGGGGTTGACCTGGTACAGGCGGGCATCGGCAAGGTCCTTACAGGTGAGAATGCGGTGATGTTCGTCACCCACCTGGCGTCCACGGTGAACCGGCTTTGCGGCAAGGAGCCGGAATTTGCCGAACTGGACCCGCTGGTCGCGGCCGAGATCAAGGGCCAGGCGCCGTCGCTCTTCTATCTGGTGGACCACCTGATCGCCCTGCTGGATGAGCAGTGCCCGGTCCAGGTGACCGAGGTGGAACGCCTTCTGTTTGTGGCACATGTGGCCGTATTGGCCAGCTAATATCCTTCACGGAAGGGAGTCCTGAGCGATGACAGACGGGGCGAAGATTCGCATCTGTGCCGCCGGTATGGCCAAGAACTACATCGCAACCGCGGCAAAAGCGGCCGGCGGAGACCTGGTGGACGTGGAGATCACGTCCGACATGGCCGGGGCCAAGAAGGTCAAGGCCGGGGAAGCAGACTACTTCATCGGGTCCTGCTGGAGCGGTCAGGGCGGGGCCCTGAGCATTGCCATCGCCGTGCTGGGCTACAGCAACTGTGCAATGGTGACCACCCAGGCGGGGATGCCCCCGGCCGAGAAGATCAAAGCCCGGGTCAACGAAAAGGACTGGAAGGCCTTCGGGATCAATGCGGCCCACGCCGAGACGGCTATCCCGATCATGGTGGAGGCGCTGCTTGAGCGGCGCGGGCTGAAGAAGTGACGACTGACGAAAAGCGCACGGGTTTGGGAGAGTTCAAGGTGGAACGCGTCCTGCTATTTATTCTTGATGGGTTGGGCATTGGCACCATGTTTGACGTGCCGGAAACGAGGCCGGCGGACGTTGGGGCCAACACCCTGACGCATATTGCAGAGTCGGCCGGCGGCCTACATCTGCCTGTCTTCGAGCGCCTCGGGCTGGGCAACATTGCGACGGCCCGCGGGATCGAACCCGTGCAGACGCCGATCGCCGCCCACGGACGTAACAACCTGGCACATTTCGGCGCCGACACCTACATGGGCCACCAGGAGATGCTGGGCACCAAGCCGTTTCGGCCCCAGGCCCAGTTCATGAGCCAGATGGGCCCTGCGGTGGCGGCCTCGCTGGCCGACCACGGCCACAGGGTCGAGCCCCTGGTGCCCGGCGGTACCGCGTTACTCGTCGACGGTGTTGCGGTCGTGGCCGATAACGTCGAGGGCGAGATCGGCGGCAACTTCAACGTGACCGGCTCCCTCGACCTGAGTACCTTCGATCACCTGGTGGCCATCGGCCAGGCGGTGCGGAAGGTGGTGCAGGTGGGACGGGTGATCGTCTGTGCCTCCAACGGGTGGCAGATCGGCGACGTGCGGAACCACGTGGTGACCACTGCGGCGGGCCAGTTCGGCGTCGATACCCCGGGGCTCGGCGTTTACAACGATACCTATCAGGTGCGGCACATCGGACTCGGCGTCCAGAAGGAACTGCAGGTGACCTCCCGGGTGGCGGCTACCGGCAGGCCGGTCACGCTGATAGGCAAGGCTGCCGACATCGTCGACTGCGAGGGAGCCGCGTACCTGCCCGCGGTGGAGACGCGGCTGGTCATCGAGCATATCGAAAACAGCTGGGCCCGGCAGCGGGACGGGCTCATCGTGGCGAACGTGCAGGAGACCGACCTGGCAGGCCACGAGCAGAACCCCCGGCGGTGGGCGGACCTCCTCCGGCAGGCAGACGTCTGGCTGGCCGACTTCCTGCCCCGGATGGGGCAGGGGGACGCCATCTTCATTACCGGGGACCACGGCAACGACCCGAACATCGGCCACAGCCGGCATACGCGCGAGATGACGCCGATGCTGGCCTACGGTCCCAGCATCCGCCCCGTGCACCTGGAGGACCGCGCCTCACTGGCCGACATGGCGGCTACCATCGCCGAACTGCTGGGGACCGCTCCGCCCCAGTTCGGCCAGTCTTTTGCCACTCAGATCCGCAGGGGGTAAGCGGTTTGTTCATCGAAGCAACGCGCAGGCGCAATCCGGACCTGATTCGGACGGCCGCTGCGCTTCACCAGGCCGGGGAGATCCCGTCCAATACCTTCGTAGTTGACATCGACGCCATGATTCAGAACGCTGCCAACCTGCGGCTGACCGCCGACCAGCACGGTGTTGGCCTCTACCAGATGACCAAGCAGCACGGCCGCAACCCGGTGGCTGCGCGGGCCGTCGCCCGGGCGGGGGTCGACAAGACCGTTTGCGTCGATATAGACGAAACCAGGACCCTGGCCGCCTTCGGAGTGAAGCTGGGCCACGTCGGCCACATCCAGCAGGTCCCCGACGCGGCGCTCTCGGATGCGGTCTCACTGGAGCCGGAAGTGGTTACCTGCTTCAACCTCGAAAAGGCTTTGCTCGTGGCCAGGGCGGCGGCGGGGCAGGGCCGGGAGCAGGCTGTCCTGCTGCGGGTACGGGATCACGAGAATGACTTCTACCCTGCCCAGGAGGGCGGGGTCCTGTTGACCGACCTGCCGGCGGTGGTGGAGCGTCTGCACGGCGTCCCTGGGGTCAGGGTCGCGGGCGTGACCACGTTCCCGGTTCTGCTCTTTGACCCTGAGCAAGGGGAGGCCCTGCCTACACGCAACCTGCAGACGCTGCTGGCGGCGGTGGATATCGTCCGCGCGTCCGGAGTGGAGTCGCCCATCGTCAATGCGCCCGGCGTGTCTTGCTGCGCGACGATCCCCGTGACCAAGAGCTACGGGGCGACACAGGTGGAGCCAGGGAGCGCCTTGCTAGGCAACACCCCGCTCCATGCCGTGGCGGACCAGCCGGAGGTGCCGGCGATGGTCTACGTCACGGAGGTCAGCCACCGCGATGAGGAAAACGTCTATACACTCGGCGGCGGCCACTATCCCCGGTCACGGGTCCAGGGGGCCCTGGTGGGCGCAAGCCCGGAGGCCTTGATGCAGCAGTGGTACCCGGCCAGCCCCTACCCGGCCGACGCCATCGATTACTACAGCCGCTTGCTGATTCCGCCGGGTGCGGCGGCGCCCGCCATCGGTGAGACGGTGGTCTATGCCTTCCGGTCGCAGATCTTCACCAGCCGCGCCCTGGTGGCGCCGGTGGTCGGGCTGCGGGCGGGGCGGCCGCGCATAGCCGGTTTCTGGAACCACCTGGGGTACCCCGTGACCCGAGAGGGCAGGCCCCTGAGCATCGAGGAAGGGGAGAAGACCATTGCCCAGTGCGGCTTTTGAGGACGCGGCGCAACTCCTGCCGCGAACCCGCTACTTGCAGGACGTCTGTGCTCAGCCCGATGCCCTTCGGGGCGTGGTGTCAGCCTACGGGTCCGGCGGCGGGGTGTTCGCCGCCTGGCGCCGTGATTGGGTGGCCGCCGGGAAGCCGCTGCTGGTCCTCACCGGTATGGGAGCGTCGCTCTTTGCTGCCCAGGTAGCAGCGACCCATCTCACACAGAGCGGGGTATTCGCCCTGGCCGTCCCCACGTCCACGCTGCTCAGCGACCTGTGGCCGGGGCTGCCCGAGAATGCGTTCACCGTCATCGTCTCGCAATCCGGCGAGAGCGTGGAGGTCAAGGAACTGCTGGGCCGTCTGTACCGCCGGCCCGTGCTGGCCGTGACGAATTTCCAGGACAGTACCCTGGCCACGGCCGTGGACCGCGCCGCCTTGATGCGAGTGGCCCCGGACCTGTCGGTCGCGGTCAAGACCTACACCGGGACGATCGCCCTGCTTCTGCTGCTGGCGGCCGAACTTGTCTCAGGAGACCGCCGGCCGATAGCCGAGGAGCTGTCGCGAGCGGCGTCCCTCATCGAGGAGTGGCTGCCACGCTGGGAGGCACAGGTCAAGGAAATTGCGGGGCATCTCGGCCGGCCGCACTTCACGAACCTGCTTGGAAACGGCGTCGGTGAAGCCACCGCGGTAGAGGCCGCACTGCTATTCAAGGAAGGGGCCAAGCTGGCCTCGGAAGGCATGGCCGGCGCGCAGTTCCGGCACGGGTCCGTGGAGGTGGTGGACCACGACCATGTCACCGTCTACTTCATTCCCGGCGGCGATGGAGCAGAGCGACAGTTGGCCGTGTCTGGTGCGCAGGAACTGGTTGGGCTGGGTGGCCGCGTGATCACCATTGGACCAGGGGAATGGAGCGGCGAGGCGCGGCCGTTCGCTCACATCGCCGTGCCGCCGATGGCCTACCCGGCGGGTACGATCACGGAGATCGTTCCGGTTCAATTCCTGGCAGCGTACCTGGCACGCCTGGGGGGCTTCGAAACGGGTGCCTTCCGTAACACCGGCCCCGTCATCACCGCACGGCCGGGCGAGGCCCAGTAAGCGAAGAGAGCCGTGGTGGGCGAGCGACGGGGTGGCGGAGCGCCGCGGCCGGGCGGCCATCAGGGAGGGGAGTCATAGACTTGAAGTTCACCAGCGCCTCTGGAACCGAGATCGGCAGGCTCGGGCTGGGCACCTGGGTCATCGGTGGGGACGAATGGGGGCCCACGGACGACCAGGAGTCCATCGACGTCATCAGGAAGGCCCGTGACCATGGAGTCACGTTCTTCGATACGGCCGACGTGTACGGGAAGGGGCACAGCGAGGAGCTTCTGGCCAGGGCCCTGGAGGGACACCGTGACGGCACCTTCATCGCCACCAAGGCCGGCAACGACTTCTACCAGACGCCGGAGCGCAAGAACTTCGCTCCTGCGTTCCTACGGTTCGCCGTGGAGCAGAGTCTGCGGCGCCTGCGGACCGACGCCCTGGATCTGTTTCAATTGCACAACCCGAAGATGGCGGTGATCCAGACCCCCGAGGTCTGGGAGGAGCTGAACCGCCTGAAGGACGAGGGAAAGATCCGCTACTACGGCATCTCCGTCTACACACCAGAGGAGGCCATGGAGGCTGTCCGCGTCGGCGGGGTGCAGTCGGTGCAGATCGTCTACAACATCCTGGCGCAGGAGCCGGCCCGGGAACTCTTCCCCTTCGCGCAGGAGCGGGGCGTTGCGGTCATTGCCAGAGTACCGCTCCAGTACGGCCTGCTCACCGCCAAGTACACGCCGGAGACTACCTTCAGCGAGTCTGATCACCGCGCCAAGCGGTGGACGCGCGAGGAGTTTCTGGAAAACCTTCGCCGCGTCGACCGGGTACGCTTTTTGGCCAACGCCCAGCGCACCCTGGCGCAGGCAGCCACCGCCTTCGTGCTGGGCAACCCAGCCGTCATGGTGACCATCCCGGGGGCGCGGAACACGCGGCAGCTCGAGGACAACCTGGGGGCCCTGGGCCAGCCGCTGACGCCGGAAGAGGTTGCTAAGGTGGTCCGGCTCTACGACACGGGTTTCGCTGACTGAGGGGCTCCACCATCGCGCGAGCTCCCTTCATCCAAAGGGGTGTGCTGCTATGCCTCAGACCTACCCGCTGCCCCAACTGACGCTGGAGCAGGCGATGGAGTACCAGT
>CALMNP010000168.1 GCA_937868875.1 uncultured Bacillota bacterium
GGGGACCAGATGGCCCTCCATGTCCATGTTGAGGACCGGCTTGATGTCCAGCACGCCGGCGGCGATGCTGGAGAAGCGCGTGACCCGCCCGCTGCGGGCGGCGAACTCCAGGGTGTTCAGTGTGAAGACGTGGCAGACCCGGGCCCGGAACCGCTCGATCTCTTCCCTGATGGCGGTTGCGGGCAGGCCGGAGTCGGCCAGGTCGGCTGCCTTGATAACCATGAGCCCGAGTCCGACGGAGGCGCCCAGGCTGTCCACCACGTGTACGCGCCCGCCCAGTTCCGGCTCCTGTGCCGCCAGAAGAGCGCTCTGCATGGAGCCGCTGAGACCGGAACTGAGGCCGATGTAGACAGCCTCGCTGCCGTCTGCGACCGCCCGGCGAAAGAAGGGGCCGTATTCCGCGGGTGTGACCTGCGAAGTTCTGGGGGCTAGCTTCTCGCGCTGCACCCGTTCGTAGAACTGGTCGGCGGTGATGTCGACGCCGTCCTTCAGTTCCTCCTTGCCGAGGATGACGGTCAAGGGGATGGAGTCAATGCCCCTCGCCGTCAGCAGTTCGCGGGGCAAGTCCGAGCAGGAATCGCAAAGGACCTTAACAGGGTGAGTCACTTGGCCTGTCCCCCTTTTCGCCCCTCTAGAATACCATCCAGACCGGCGGGCGGGATAGGGCCTGCCGGCGGGGGCCGTCCCACCGGCGCTCAACAGGCGGTCAGCCCAGGTCGGCGGGCATCAGGGCGAGCCGCCGCGACGGCCTCGTGACAGGGCTTGCCAGGCGTAGCGTCCGGCCTGTCCGGCCAGGAGAGCGCCGGCGACACCCAGCCGGCTGGCCGCCTGGGCCGTGGCCAGGGCGCCGGCCTTGCCCAGCCGCCAGGCCTCCCGGGCCGCCGTGCCCAGTGCGGCGGCTACGGCCTGGCGATCTGCCGCCAGGTCGTCGCGGCTGAGGCCTGCCTCAGCCAACAGGGCGGCGGAGGCCTCCGGGCCGACGGACCGCAAGGCCTGGGACAGCGTGGCCAGGAGAACCAGCAGATCGTCCAGTTGCCCCACGACGGGGATGAAGCCAGGGATCAGGTCAATGGGGGAAACACTATAAAGCACGCCCCCGGCCAGGACCGCCTTGGCCGAAGGCGGCACCCTCGGGTCCCTGGCCAGAGCCCAGGCCAGGCGGGCGTAACGTGGCAGCCGGAGCAGCGCGGCCTTCAATTCGGGTGTCAGGAAGGGGCGGCGGTCCGGGGTCATGGGCGACACCTCCGGGCGATGGACTACCGTCGTGGCGCCGGGGAAAGAATAGCCTGAGCGAGGAGGGAACGGCCCGTGGAGCACGACGGGAGCCGGCCGGGCCTGGAAAAGAAGGTGGAGCGCCTCTCCTGGGCCCTGGAGAAGACAGCCCTCGCGGAGTATGCGGAGTTGTGGCGCCGGCCCTGGCATATGATCTGGCTCAACTTTGTCTACGGGATCGCCAGGGGACTGGGGACGGCGATCGGCTTCGGCCTCCTGGGCGCCCTCTTATTGTACCTGCTTCAGGCTGCCTTCTTCCGAAACATGCCCCTCATCGGCAACTACATCGCCGACCTGGTGCGCGTTGTGCAGTATCATCTGGACCATTAGTCGGAAGCGGCGTGACCGTCCGCCAGGGCGGCCGCCCCTCTAGCAAGGAGGCATCGCGTTGGACCGCAGTCAGTTGGAGCACTTTTGGCAACTCCTGGAGCAGGAGCGCCGCCGCTACCTGAACATGGAGGACGGGCTGCGCGAGCGCGGCATGGGGACTTCCCAGACGGACTCGGTTGGGGAGCTTTCCGCCTATGACAACCATCCCGCGGACCTGGGCAGCGAGACCTTTGAGCGGCAGAAGGACCTGGGTCTCATGGGCCACGCCCAGATGATTCTGGACCAGATCGACCAGGCTCTGGTGCGCCTGCAAGACGGAACCTACGGCTGGTGTGAGGTCTGCGGCAGCCCCATCGCGGCCGAACGCCTGGAGGCCGTTCCTTACACTGCGCGGTGCCTGGCCTGCAAGGAGGAAGAGGAGGCCCTGCCGGACACCAACGACCGCCCGGCGGAGGAGGACGTCATCGGGCCCCCCTTCGGCCGGAGTTTCCGCGACGATACGGGGGAGCCCGGTTTTGACGGCGAGGACACCTGGGAGGCGGTGGCTCACTACGGCAGCTCCGAAACACCCCAGGACGTGCCGGGTGCCCGGACTTACGAGGAACTGGGTTCGGACGAGGCCGTGGATTCCGGCGCCGTCGAGCCGGCGGAAAGAATGGTCGATGACCAGGGCGAGGTGCTGTTCGAGCAGGTGCGTCGCACCGAGGAGTGGGAACGTCTCTAGGCACCTGTAAGCTTCCCGACTGACGGTTGGACCTCCTCCGCTGCGTTACATACCATAACGCAGAATGATTGTGGAGGAGGGGCGGTGCCAACCGTGTCCGAGACAGGCGCCTGGTCCGATGTGCAGCGCGTCAAGACGTTTCTGACCAACGCGACGCCGGGGGCGTCGGTAGCCCACAGTTACCACGTGGAGGCCCTGGCGATTCCTGCGTTACGGGCCGACCCGGCGTTTCAGCGGTTCAGCCTAATAGAGCTGAATGAATTGCACCATTTCGTCGCCGCCATGGGTTCCATCCACCGGTTTGAGCAGGGTGATCCCACCGCCCTGCAGAGCCTTGGGCTCAACCTGGCAGGTTTCCTCGAGAACAGGCAGTTGGCCCTGCGACTCGCCGGTGCTCTGCCTCCCGCCGTCACGCAGAACCCACGGGTGCAGATGATGATGAACCTGATTCATCAGGACCAGCAACAGGTAGAGAAGCACCTGCCTCTGCTGAACCGGGTCATCGCCATGGCCGGCGTGCCGTCCCCCGGCCCCCTGCTGGTTCGCTGCCCGG
>CALMNP010000169.1 GCA_937868875.1 uncultured Bacillota bacterium
GTGTTGGGAAATCGCCCTCTGTCCTCACTGCGGGAAACTGTCCACCGACTTGCATGACTACGGGGATTGGCGGCTGGTAAGGGATTGTCCGGCTTTCGGGCAACCGTGCTACCTGCGGGTGCGCAGCCGACGATTTGACTGTCCCACAGGGGGCCAGCCCTTTACCGAGATACTCAGTTGGGTGGCGCCCAATGGCCGCTATACCCGCCGCTACGAGGCCTACGTCTTCGCTCTGTGCAAGCACAACACCTGCGAAGATGTGGCCCGCTTGGAAGAGCTAAGCTGTTGAGTATACACACATCCTGACACTCCCTCACGCGATGGCAGCGACGCTGGGCTCTGTCCACAGAACGGGTACTCTGGCTTGCTGTGCCGTGAAGGGCATGATCTCGATGGGTGAGTCGCAGTATGATGCTCCCCAATGGGGGTCAGCCGCCATCGGTTCGATGCCAGGAATACCGGCCAGGCCTCGGATAGCTATGGCTCGCCCGGTATAGCGCGAAGCCGGGGTTTGCCAACCCAAGGCAGAGTGAAGGCGGTAGTTGTTGTAGTAAGTCAGGTAGCGATCCAGGGCTGCCTGTAACTCTTCCAGCGTGTCAAAGGTACGGCCGGTGAGCCATTCGTGGTCCAAGGTCTTGATGAAGGCTTCCGCTTTACCGTTGCCCTGGGGATAATAGGGAGCACATTTCAAATGTTCAATCCCCTCCTCGGCCAGCAGTTGCCCAAACTTGGTGAGGACGTTCTCCCAAACTGAAACAAATTCACGGCCGTTATCACTCACGACTTCATCCGGTCGGCCACAGCGACGGATGGTCTCACGAGCAACTTGAGCGACCCATTCCGTTGTGGCGGAGGTACCGGCGATGGCTGCCAGGGCATAGCGGGAGTAGTCATCAATCAGGATGCAGATGTAGACTTTGGTCCCATCACTGAGGGTCGTGTGTTTGAGGTCAATATGCCATTGGGCATTGGGACGATCTTTCTCATACCGCCGGTAGGCAATACCGTCCGAGCGACCTTGGAGGGCATAGATTTTGACCGGCAAACCCAGACGGTCAAAGACCTTGTACACAGTTCGCCCACTGACCTGCCCGATCTGTCGTTCTTTCAGTTCGGCGGCAATCCGATGCCCTCCCCAACCGAAGAGACGACGCAAGGTGAAAATGACGCCTACCACCACTTCCGGCACCTGGTAGTGGATGGTATGAGGCCGCTTCGACTTGGGCTTCAGGGCAGCGAACCCTTCCCGTTCAGCCATCCGCTGCCATTGTCGAATGCTACTGGCACACAACGGAAAGTGCCACGGCTGGGTCGGTTGCCAGCGCGCCAAGGTCAACTCAATGGCCCGCTTCTCGGAAACCTGTGGACGTACTTGACGATAGAAACGCACGACCTTGACCCGGAACTTGAACTGGCGTCGCTCTATCCGTCGTTGCTCGGTACGGGCTCTTCGCTGAGCCCGGCGAGCGCGGTCAGCACGTCGTCGCCCGTTGTACGTCTGGGCTTTGTTAACTTTTCCTTTCCTCCGTTTAGGTTCTTGTGAAATACTCATTTCGGTTGCTCCTATCAAACTGTTGTGGGATTGGCTCGATAGAAGCAACCATACCAGCTATCCCTCACAATGTCAAGATGTGGGTAGACTCAACAGGGAAACGCCTAACGCCCTGGGTAAGCCGCCGCTGCGGGGCTGGCAAAGAGCCTTTGCCTACTCAGGGCTTGGCTGGCGCGGCACGCGTACCCTACGCTGCGAAGCAGCGGTCGGCTTCACCCAGATGTTAGGCCGTCTCCGCATTCTCCAATGCTACTATGCTTTTTTCGATCTCCTGGAGTGCATTGTTGATGTATTGTTG
>CALMNP010000170.1 GCA_937868875.1 uncultured Bacillota bacterium
TTTCAGAATCTCCACGATTCGTTCGGTCATGGCCTTGTACATTGCGTCACCCTTCTCGCGAGTGCCGACGGTGGCGTCGCCGAAAACGCCAGTCTTGCAGACCCGCTGGTACCAGGAGAAAGGAAGATAGTCAAAGTAAGGCGGGAACTCGGGGTACTCCCGGACCGACCGGTCCATGTGCACCCACTCAGGGCGAGCCGCCAGTACGAGCGATGTCTCCACCTCATCGGCATGAATAATGCCGGGGTGGGCGGGCTCTGATTCGCACACCTGCTCCATGGCGCTTTCCAGGCCAGGCAGCAGCAGTGGCACCACCTTGAGTCCCGCCTCCAACTGCAGCTCTCGAGCCATTTCCTTCATCGGGGCGTAGTCCGTCATGTGGCCGACGATGATGGCCACTGTCTCGATCCCGTGGTGCTGCAGACTGAGGCAAATGTCCTTCACATATAGTTTGAAGATCTCGGGCTTGACCCAAAGGCTGCCAGGGAAGTCGCGAAAGGAGTACAGAGGACCGTACGGAACCACCGGCAGCACCAGGCAATCGATGCGCTCCGCCACTCGGCGTGTCAGTTCAGTTGCGATGATGTTATCGCTGGAGAGAGGCAGGTGCGGACCGTGCTGCTCCAGCACGCCCACGGGCAGAAGGGCCAACTTGGTACGCTTCACCGTTTCCCCTACCTCGACCCAGGTGGCGCGCTCCATCTCAAGACTCATGCTGTTCCCCCCAAGAGTGGGGGACCGCCCGTGAGGCGAGCGGGCGGTCCCCGCCTGTCTACGTATCGAGAGCCAACCTCAGATGCTTCAGTGGCCGAACGCCTTGGCGACCAGCTTCATCAGACCAAGAACGAGGACTGCATCGGGGGAGTCCAGGCTCACCCCGGTCACTCCCTTGGCCACGAGGAAGTCACCATAAAGCGGATAGAAGAACGATACCGAGACGGGGTAGAGGATGCCCAACAGGAAGCCGGCTGCCACCGCGCCCCTGCGGCCGCCCGTGGCGTTGCCGAACACGCCGGCGGCGGCGCCCATGAAGAAGATGCCGATGACTCCGGGCAGGGTGACAACAGGCGCCCAGAGCCGGGTGATGAACAGGCTCAGGATCGCACCGACCAGGGCCGAGAGGAAGCCCACGGTAACGGCCATGGGTGCGTAGGGATAGATGATCGGCACATCAAGGGCAGGCTTGGCGCCCGGGACGACCTTCAGAGCGATGCCCCGGAAGGCCGGCACGATCTCGCCAATGAAAAGTCGGACGCCTTGCAGCAGCACAAGGATACCCGCGACGAACGTCAGGGCCTGAATGACGGAGAACACGATGTAGTTCTGACCGTTGGATAGCGTGGCCATGAAGGCCGGGCCGGCCACCATGGCGGTGATGAGGTACAGGAGGAACATCACCAGAGCCATGAAGACCGACATGTCCTTGAAGAATTCCAGGGACGTCGGCATCTTGAGGTCCTCCGTCGAGTCCTCAGGCTTGCCGAAGAGCTTGCCGATCCAACCGGAGAAGCCAATCATCCAGGTGCCCCAGAAGCCGAAGGCCACTTCATCAGTGCCTGTTGCCTTTCGCATCAGGGGCTGCATGGCCGCCGGAAAGACGACCATCATGGCGCCCTGGATCAGGGCGCCCGTGATGATCAAGGGGGCGCCGCTCATGCCGAAGGAAGAGAGGGCGATGGCCATGGAGCCTGCCATGCTCCACATCATGTGGCCCGTCAGGAAGACGTACTTGAAGGGGGTGACGCGAGCGAGGATGAGGTTAACGACAAAGGCAAGTACCATGATCAAGGCTGTTTCCCGACCAAGAAACTGCTGTACTGCGGCGACCACGATGTTGTCGTCAGGGATGATGCCCTTGACGTGGAAGGCCTCCTCGAACATCGAGCTGAAGGGCACCAGCGCACCGACGATAATACCGGCGCCCCCAATGATAATGAGAAAGCCAAGAGTGGTCTTCAAGCCCCCCTTGATCACTTCACCAAGGGGCTTCTTGAGGGCAATGAGGCCGATGACGGATACGAGACCAGCAATGAGGGCGGGCTGACTTACGATCTGGACAATGACGTCAAGAATACCGCTCACAGTACTTCCTCCCTCTGATAGATGCCTTGCCAAGCCTACCAAGCCGAGGATCTAGTGAGACCAGCTCTCCCCCTTCCTACCCCTGGAGCTTGGTCTGAAGCACGGGCAAAAGTTTCTCTTTCAGCTCACGGGAGCTCACAAGGTTCACAAGAAACACCGTGTCCACACCGGTGCCGGTGAGCTGGGCCTTCATATCTGTTGAGGCTACGATGATATCGGCCTGCTGCCCCTTCACGGAACCAATATCCCAAGCCGCAACTTCAATTCTGACACCCTTCGTCAGCTCGGGGCTCGTCTTCAGCAGGTCCTCTATCTGCATCTTCAACATGAGGCTGGTGCCGAATCCCATGCCACAAACGGTGACAATACGCATATCCCTCACCCCCTTCGGCCGCCTGCCATGACCTGTGCTATTCTTCCGAATCCGGCGAGTACCGCTGCACCACGTCCAGCACCTCATCCACCGATCGGGCTGTCCGGATGCGCTTCAAATCCGCCTCATTTTGCAGCAGTTTCGTCAACTGCGAGAGGGCTTTGAGGTGGGTGTTGGTATCCACGGCCGCCAGGGGAAATACCAGGTCGACGGGGTCGTTTTCCTCATTCCCGAACCGGACTGGCTCGCGGAGGCGAATGAGGCTCATGCTCACCCGGCGCACCGCGGCTGTTGGTCGGGCGTGGGGCATGGCGCAGCCAGGTGCCACCACGACATACGGCCCCAACTGCTCAATGGCCTGAACCATACTTTGGACATAGGCACTGTCCACGTCGCCGGCGCGCACCAGCACATCGCCTGCGGCTGTTACCGCTTCCTGCCAGTTCATTGCGGGAACGTCCAGGGCGATGTGGTTCTTCGTCAGCAGATCAGACAGCACGGGAAGATTACCTCCTGCGATGCGGGCGCCCTTTGCGCCGGCCAGAGCCGGCGCCGCCTCCTGCTCGAGGCCGAGGCGCTTCTTGATGAGTTGGATTTCTGCTTGGTCCGGGATGCCGCTAACGTAACTGACTCTCATATCCTGCAGGTCAAGACGAATCGTGCTGATGACGTGGTCCACCCGCAGATGCGAAAGAGCATCTTCCACTCCCACCGGAGAAACTGTGCCGACTATCTCCACGTCCGGCATGTACTTGCTTAGCGAAGCCGCCAGCAAATTCGCAGTGCCGATCCCGCTGCCGCATACCAGGAGCACCCGCCGGCGGGATAACTTCTTCTTTTCCACTGCGGCGCCCAGGTGAATGGCCAGGTAGCCGATTTCTTCCTCCGGCAGGCGTAACCCGACACGGGACTCTACGACCTTGCCGGCCTTGCTGGCCACTTCAAAGAACTTGGGGAGTTTTTGTTTGATCTCGTTCAATAAGGGGTTTCGAAGGAACAGCCCTTCGCTCAAACGATGCCGGATAGGCTTAAGGTGCAGGGCCAGTGCCAGGATGTCGTCCTCATCCATCAACGGCCCCGCCCCGAGGAGACTGCTTGCAAGGCGGTAAAAGTCTCGGGCCATGACCCGAGACTCCCCATCCTCATCGTCCGCCTGGCGCTTTTGAGCCAGACTCGCCAGGTGGAGGCCCAGGTAGCCCACTTCCGGCTCTGGAAGACGAACCTGGAATGCCTGCTCCAGGGCCTCGGCCAGCCGTTCGGCAGTGCTGTAACCGGCGGCGCTGCGCAGCTCTTCCAGGTGGGCGGCGCTGGCCGGAATGGTCTTGCCTTGACGAACTCGACTCACCGCAATGGCTAGATGAACCACCAGGTTGGGGAGGGCGGGTTCTGTCGGGGGGACGCCCAAGTGCTCCGACACCATCTCGGTGAGGGTCTGCAGTCGATTGGCCGCATCAAGGCCGCTGAGCTGGATCATTGTCCTGAGGGACTCAGACTCGTCAACCACGTCGTGAGAAGGGTTCCGTTCTGTCGCAGACGTCGTACGCAGACGTGTCAGCAATTGGCCGCCTTCGGTGTACTCGGCCACCAGATCCGCCACCACCTGACGCCATTGCCGTTCAGTGCTTTGCAGGGTGATGGCGCCCGCGGCGTCTCGCCGCAGGGAGATCCCGTAGCGGCCGAGCCAGTTCTCAACGGTCCTCAGGTCGTTTACCGCGGTGCTGTGGCTGACTCCCAAGCGGGTCTGCAGTGACTCCGGGCAAATCGCCTCTGCGCCGGCCAGGAGCCAACTCACGGTGAGCCTTTGACGTTCAGCGGGTCTAGCAACGAACTCGCTTGGCCCCGCCAAGACCAACCTGCGAAGGATATCATCTCGGGAAAGGCCGCGTTGGTCCAGCAAGACGCCGGAATGCGGCTTGCGTATGAGGTTGAGCCCGTTGTCCGCACACCAGTCGTTTATCTGGCCCAGATCGTAACGGATGGTGCGCGAACTCGTTTTGAGGACCGTCGCCAGGTGGCGGATCGTTATAGGTTGGTGTGACTCCAGCAGGATGCGAATGAGAGCCTGGCGCCTTTCGTTGAGTATCGAGCATTCCTCCCTGGTTGCCCCGGACACCAAGGCAGGGTCGCCGTTCCAGCGCAGCACGGTCCTGGGGGAAGTTCTGCCGCCTCTGTCAAGGTCCCTGTTGAAAACCGCGTCCTGGCGCACCGAATTTGTCGTCACATTATTGTGGCAAGACGCTGAGGGGCCCGGACCAGCACGCCCCCAGCGACCTTAAGCCTCACGGCGTCGGACACAGGACATGAGGCCCGCCCCCATCTCTGAGGGCGGGCCTCTCTATCGCGGGAGTTCCTGGGTTCCCACCAGACCCCAGCCCGGCCCCGGAGTCGAAACCTAAATCGTCAGGAACCGGCGCGGGTTGTTGACGAAGAACTTGTGGACCAGCACCTCGCGGAAGCCGTCGTCGCGAAGACGGGGAGCGAACTCCTTCAGCAGGTACTCGAAACCGGGCCCGCCGCCGTAGGCCTTGAGGTAGGAGCGGCGGCCCATGTCGCCGGAGATCAGCAGCTGGTCCTCGAACCCGGCGTCCGCCAGCCGTTTCAGCATAACGACCCGCGCCTCGTCCGGGGCGTACTTGGCCTTGGATGGTCCATCAAACAGCACGTAGGCGCCCCGGCGGGCGATGCGGCTCAGGTAGTAGAAGTCCAGGTTCTGGTCCAGGTGGCTGAGGGCCAGGCGGGTCACGTCGCCCCCGGCCCGCTCGAAGCGCTCCACCTGTTCCAGCCCAAGCGTACCCCGCGTTGTGTGGGTGATGACCGGCAGGCCGGTCTGCCGCTGGGCCTTCGCCGCCGCCTGGATGAAGCGGTCCTCGATGGGCAGCACCACGTTGTAGCTGGTGCCGAACTTGATCAGGCCGGCCCGGGCGGCGGTGCCGTCCATGCCCTCGAGCGCGTCCCGGACCATGATGTCCACCATCTGGTCAACGGTCAGCTCCTGGATCCAGCGCTCGCCGTAGTCACCGCGGTTGAAGCCGGTGAGGGCGATCAACTGGACCGGCGTCTTCTGCGCCACCTCTACGAAGTCGCGCACGTTGCGGCCGTAGTCGATGGCCGTGCAGTCCACCAGGGTGCGGCCGCCGGCCTCGTAGAAGAGCCGCAGCTCCTCCAGGATCTTCTCCTGACTGTCTAGCACGTAGTCCGGGTCTTCCTTGATGCGCCAGAGAGGCGGCCGGGTGAGCAGGTGCTCGTGGACGTAAGTCAGGCCAAGAGCCTCGGGTGCGATGGGGCCGAGCAGGGTTTGAACGTGTGCCAACAGGGTCACCTCCGGCAAAGCATAAGGAGAGAAAGGGAATCAGGCGTTGGAGCCGGCTTCGGCCTCGGCGAAGGCGATGACCTCCACCAGACGGGCGACGGCCGCGTCCAGGAGCTGCGACCCCTTCTCCGCCGAGGCCAGGGTCGGGTCGCCGTAGACGCCGCTCCGGCTCAGGTCCCCCATGGACACGGGCGAGATGCCGTAGGTGGGCGGCGCCTCCGGGTACTCCCGGACCGCCCGGTCCATGCGGCAGAGCTCCGGCCTCACCGCCAGCATCAGCGAGGTCTCGATCTCGCAGGCGTGGAAGGTGCCGAGCCACTTGGGCGACTGGATGAGCCGCGTCGCGTCGCCGAAGAAGTTGAAGTAGGAAAGGTTCAGCACCTGCATCGGGATCTCGTCCGCCAACTCGCGCACTGCGTACTTCATGGCGGACTCGTTGGCGCCGTGGCCATTCAGCAGGACCAGGGTGCGGACCCCCTGCCGGTGCAGGTTGTGGGCGATGTCCTTGAGCACCTGCTGCAGGGTCGCCTCGTCGATGGTCAGGGTGCCGGGGATGTCGCGCCAGACCCAGGCGTAGCCCAGCGGCAGCGGCGGGAAGAGCAGCCCGCCGGTGGCCGCGGCCAGGCGCCTCCCCACCTCCTGGGCCAGGATCGTGTCCGTGCCCAGGGGCAGGTGCGGACCGTGCTGCTCCGTCGACCCAATGGGCAGGATGGCCAGGGGCCGCCGCGCCAGGATCTCCGCCACCTCGGGCCGGGTCAGCCGCTCCGCCTCGTAAAGGGGGCCGGCAGGCCCCGGCTGAGCCGGAGCCTGCCGCCCTTCGGACCCGGACGTCGTCATACGCCGAACACCTTGCCGACGAGGCGCATCAGAATCAGGACGATCATGGCGTCAGGCGAGGCGAAGGCCAGGCCCTGCACCCCGTACTTGGTGAAGTCGACCAGCGGGTAGGAGTAGGCCACAAGCAGGGGCCAGGTGAGGCCGAGGAAGAAGCCGGCCACCACCGCGGCGCGGCGGCCGCCCAGGGCGTTGCCGAAGACGCCGGCGGCGGCGCCCATGAAGAACATGCCGATGACGCTGGGCAGCACGACGACCGGAGCGATGTAGCGGGTCAGCACCGTGGCCAGCAGCGAACCCACCAGGGCGGCGATGAAGCCGATGGTCACGGCGACGGGCGCGTAGGGGTAGAAGATCGGCACGTCCAGGGCCGGACGGGCGCCGGGCACCAGCTTCTCAGCGATGCCGCGGAAGGCCGGGATGATTTCGGCCAGGAACATGCGGACGCCTTGCAGCAGGACGAGGACGCCGGCCACAAAGGTCAGGGCCTGCAGCACCGCAAAGAACAGGTAGTTCTGCCCGCCCGCGACCTTGGCGCCGGCGGCCGGGCCCGCGGCGACGGCCGTCACGACGTAGATGATGACCATGACGAGGCCCATGAAGACGGCCATGTCGCGGAAGAAGTCAAGGCCGGCCGGAACCTTGACGTCCTCCGTGGACTTCTTGGGGTTGCCGAACGGCTTGCCGACCCAGCCGGCGAGGGTGATCCAGGAGCTGCCCCAGAAGCCGAAGGCCACCTCGTCGCTGTTCGTGACCCGGCGCACCGTGGCCTGGGAGATGGCGGGGAAGGCCACCATGGAGACGCCCTCGATGACGGCGCCGGTGAGGATCAGCGGCCAGCCCTTCATCCCCATCTGGTCGAGGGCGATGGCCATGGTGCCGGCGAAGCTCCACATCATGTGGCCGGTCAGAAAGACGTACTTGAAGGGCGTGAGCCGGGCGAGGACCAGGTTGATGATGAAGGCGAAGACCATGATGAGAGCGGTTTCACGTCCGAGGAACTTGCCCACCGCGGCGACCAGCGCGTTGTCCTCGGCCACCACGCCGGTCAGGTGGAAGGCCTGCTGGAACAGGGTGCTGAACGGGATCAGGGCGCCGACGATAATGCCCGCGCCGCCGCTCAGGATGAGAAAGCCCAGGGTGGTCTTCAGCGTGCCCTTCAGGGTATCGCTGAAGGACTTCCTCAGAGCGATGAGGCCGACCATGGCCACAAGGCCAACGATGACGGCGGGGTTGGACAGAACGGCGACGATGAAATCCAACATGCCTCAAGCACCTCCTGCGGTCTCGTGCAGTTGCTTCAGGACCGGGGCCACCTTGCTGCGGATCTCCCTCTTATCGATCAGGTTCTCGATGAAGATGACGGGTATCGACAGGTCAACCAGGTGGGTCTTCATGTCCGACGGCGCCACGATCAGGTCGGCCTGGCTCCCCCTCACGGAGCCCAGGTCGGAGACGTCGGTGTCAGCCTTGATGTTCAGCTCCTTCAGCAGGTCCTGGATGAACATCTTGAGCATCAGGCTGGTGCCGAACCCCATGCCGCAGACGGTCAGGATCTTCACGCTCCATACCTCCTTCCTTGCTCAGGTCGCAGAGACTGCATGAACCACCTCCAGTACGTCCTCGACCGTCTTCGCCCGGCGGATGCGTTCCACCAGGGGCGGGGTGGAGAGCAGCTCGGCGAGCTGCCCCATGACGGTCAGGTGGGACTGATTGTCGATAGCGGCAAACGCGAACACCAGGTCCACGGGGTTCTCCACCTTGTTGGCGAAGACCACGGGCCGGGCGAGTCGCACGCAGCTCATCCCCACCCGCACGGCGCCGTCCTCGGGACGGGCGTGGGGCATGGCGATACCGGGCCCGACCACCACGTAGGGGCCGATCGTCAGCACGCTGCGGATCATGCCCTCCACGTATTCCGGCCGGACCGCTCCGGTCGCCACCATCAGCTCGCCTGCCTTGCGGATCGCTTCCTGCCAGTCCCTCGCTTCGACATCAAGGGCTACCGTATCGTGAGTCAGCACGTGTTCCAGCATGAGCGGGGCTGCACCTCCGTTGATTGCGTCCGTCCTCAAGGGGCGGTCCGTCCGGGGCCGGCGCAGCAGCGACTGCAGCCGGGTCCGCAGGGCGACCAGTTCGATCACGTCGGGAAGGGGATGCACCAGGAAGGCGGGCAGGGGCGCCGCTGCCAGCGGCCGTGTCGTGATGACCACGTCGGCCTGGCACTCCGCCGCCACCCGCTCTACTTCGTGAGAGGAGGCAAAGCCGCACACCAGCAGCTCCGGCAGGCGGCTCGCCAGCATGGACGCCAGCAGCTGGGCCGTGCCCACGCCGTGCTCGCAGACCAGCACGGCCCGCAGCACGTTCCCTCCTGGAGCGGCAAGCCGCTCCAGGGCGGCGCCAAGGTGCATCGCCAGGTAGCCAATCTCCTCCTCTGCCAGCCCGCTGGGCGGAAGGGCCAGCGACTCGGCGGCCTGCCGCGCCACGGCGAACAGCCCGCTGTATTTTGCCTTGATCTCATCCAGCAGAGGGTTCGGGGTGACCACCCCGAGCTCCAGCCGGTCCAGGGCAGGTTCCAGATGGAGCACGAGCCCACGGATGAGGTCCTCGTCTCCTTCCAGCCGGACGCCCAGCAGGCACCCCGCCTGTCGGGTGAATTCAAGGGCGGCCTGGCGGGCTCGCTCACGCCCCCGCCCCGCCTGAAGGTTGCGCAGCTCAGAGGGGCCATAGCGGGCGTCGCGTGCGGTCATCGCCAGAAAAGCAGCCTCCTGGTGATCCCCCGGGAAGCCGAGGCGCCGCAGGACCTCTACGGCCAGGCGATGCTCGGCCAGCTCGCCGGCGCCGTCCACCGCCCGCTCCGGCAACTGTACGGAACACCCGACCCGGAGCCTGGCCTCACTGATGGCGGACCAGAACAGGAGCCCCACAGCCTGGGCCGGTGTCAGCGGGTAGGCCGCCGCCTCCGCGGCGTCCGCCACCAGGGCGCGCAGCTCACCCGCGCTGCGGGCCGTCAGCTCCCGCAGCAGGCGGACGCCGACGGCGGCATCCAAGCTGCCCCTGCCTGAGCTTTCTTCGCGCAAATCCGCGTCCAGAACCCACTCGCGAAGCAACTCGTATAGGGCCCAGCGCCGGGACGTCTCGCCGCCGCTGATCCGGATGCCCGAGCGCGTACGCTCCAGGGCCAGCGACCGCTTCTTCAGCCGCGCCCCCACCCGGTCCAGCTCCCGGTAGACGGTGGCCCGGGTGACCCCAAGCAACTCCGTCAGCTCGCGGACTGCAAGGGCCGCCTCGGTGGCCAGCAGCCGGGCTGCCGTCAGGGCCTGGCGCTGTGGAGATGGAAGGAACGGGTCGGCCGTCGCCGCTTCGTGCCGCGGAACGGCCTTGCCCAGCGGGCGCAGCTCCCCCTCCAGCCAGACGCCCCGCCGTGGCCGGCGCACGAGGGTCACGCCCCGGGGCGCCAGCCATCTGGCCAGGTCGTCCAGGTCGTAGCGCACGGTTCGGGGGCTCGCCCGGGTCAGCAACGCCAGTTGGCTGACCGTCATGGGTCCCTGCGTCGCGGTCAGGGCGTGCAGCAGGGCCTCACGCCGCCTGCCGGCTGACACTTATTCATCACCACCTGCAGCGTCTGGCATTCCTCAAACTGTGCAATGTGGCATTTCCGAAACGCCCTTTTTTCCCCCGCTGGTGCAGGTTATCGCGATTCGAAGTGTAGTTTTCCACGACACCACGCGAATTCCTCTGCGTCCTGGAGACAATTTTGCGCCTATTCCAATGTGGCAAAATGATACACGGGGGACGCAGAGCAAGGACGGCGCAGCGCTTTCCGGCGGGCGCACCAAAAGAGACCCCGCCGGCCTGGGCCTGGGCCGGTGGGGTCTCGGTTGGGGGAAGAGGTTCTGATTCCGCCGGCAGGTTGGCCTAAAAAGCCGCCACCACGGCGCCCTGGTACTTCTCCTCGATGAACTTCTTCACCTCGGGCGAGGTCAGGGCCTGACCCAGCTTGACGATGGCGTCCTTCTTCTCGTCGCCCTTGCGGACGGCCAGGACGTTGGCATAGGGCGAGTCGGAGGACTCGATGAAGAGAGAATCCTTGGTCGGGACGAGGCCGGCCTGCATGGCAAAGTTGCTGTTGATGACGGCCAGGGCGACGTCGTCCAGGGACCGCGGCAGCTGCGCCGCCTCCAGCTCCTTGATCTTCAGGTTCTTGGGGTTGCCGGTGATGTCGTTCACCGTGGCGTTGACGCCCACGCCGTCCTTCAGGGTGATCAGCCCCGCCTTGGCCAGTACGGCCAGGGCGCGGCCGCCGTTGGTCGGGTCGTTGGGGATGCCCACCAGGCTGCCCGGCTTGACGTCCTCCAGCCTGGTGACCTTCTTGGAGTAGACGCCCATGGGCTCGATGTGGACCTTCACGGTGTAGGTCAGGGGCAGGTTGCGCTTGGAAGCGAAGTCCTCCAGGTACGGGATGTGCTGAAAGAAGTTCGCGTCCAGTTGGCCGGAGGCCAGGGCCTCGTTGGGCTGCACGTAGTCGGTGAACTCCTGGATCTGGAGGTCAATGCCCTCCTTCTCCAGCATGGGCTTGATCACATTGAGGATCTCGGCGTGGGGCACGGGGGTGGCGCCCACCTTCAGGACGACCTTCTGGGGAGCGGAGCCGCTGTCAGCGGCGGGCTGGCCGGCAGCAGGAGCGGCGGGAGCAACAGGCTTGGCGCAGCCGGCGGCGGCCACCAGGGCAAGCGCCAGGATCAGCAGGGCAACGGAAAAGCGACGCATGGAATCTGCCTCCTCTTGGGACCTCGGGGCCATTGGCCTCCGGGATGATGAACATGGACCGTGTATGGAAGCCGGCGGAGCCCCAAATGGGAGGGTCCGCCTGGATGTCGTGGGAAGGGCCTCAGCCGGACCGCCGCCGGTAGAGCGCCCGGGAGAGGCCGTCGCCCATCACCTGCAGCACCTGTACCAGTGCGATGAGCACCACCACGGTGACCACCATCACGTCGGTCTGGAACCGCATGTAGCCGTAGCGGATGGCCAGGTCGCCCAGGCCGCCGCCGCCGATGGCGCCGGCCATGGCGGAGTAGCCCACAAGGGTGATGACGGTCAGCGTCGAGCCGAGGATCAGGGACGGCAGAGCCTCCGGCAGCAGCACCTTGCGGACGACCTGCAGCGGCGTGGCCCCCATGGCCAGGGCGGCCTCCACCAGGCCGGAGTCGACCTCCAGCAGGGAGCTCTCGGCCAGTCGGGCGACGAAGGGGATGGCGGCGATGGTCAGGGGTACGATGGCCGCCGCTGTGCCGATGGTGGTGCCTACCACGGCGCGGGTGAAGGGGATGACGGCTACCATCAGGATGATGAAGGGGAAGGACCGGCCGGCGTTGACGCCCCAGCTCAGGACCTGGTGCAGGGGTCGGTTCTCCGCGACCTGCCCGGGGGCCAGGATAACCAGCAGAACGCCCAGGGGCAGGCCCAGCAGGGTGGCGCCGAGGGCCGAGGGCAGGACCATCCAGAGGGTCTCGACGGTGGCGGGCCACAGGAGCTGAAGCATCTGCTGGGCCCAGGGCCAGAGTCCGGTTGTGGCGTCAGGCAACGTCCAGCACCTCCACGCGGCAGCCGGCTTCCTGCAGAGCGGTCAGGGCCTGGTCTAGGCGCGGAGCCTCGCCCACCGCCTCCACCACCAGCCGTCCCAGGACGGTGTCGCCCAGCCGCTCCATGCCGCCCTCCAGGATGTTGAAGTCCACGTCATAACGCCGGGCGATGCGGGTCAACAGGGGCTCCCCCGCGGCCGCCCCGACGAAGACCACGGCGGCGCGCCGCCGTGCTCCCAAGCCAAGGGTTCCCGCGCCCGCCGGCGCAGCCCCGGCCCCCGTGCCGCCGTAGCGATGGAACAGCTGCGCCGCCAGCCGCGACCCCGGGCGGGAGGCCAGGTCCAGGACCGGCCCCTCCTCCACCACACGCCCCTGCTCCAGCAGGGCGACATGGTCGCAGGCGGCCTTCACCACGGCCATCTCGTGAGTGATGAGCACCACGGTGAGACCCATTTGGCGCGACAGGCTCCGCAGCAAGTCAAGGATGGCCACCGTATTGACCGGGTCGAGAGCGGACGTGGCCTCGTCCGACAGCAGCACGGACGGCTCACCCACCAGGGCGCGGGCGATGCCCACGCGCTGCTTCTGCCCGCCCGACAGTTGGGCCGGGTAAACCTCTGCCTTCTCGCCCAGGCCAACCACGCCCAGCATCTCCCGGGCCCGCCGACGGGCCTCCTGCCCTGGCACCCCGGCGCACTCCAGGGGAAACGTCACATTCCCCAACACCGTGCGCGACGAGAACAGGTTGAAGTGCTGAAAGATCATGCCGATCTTGCGGCGGGCCTGGCGCAGGCCGGCCGGCGACAGTGTCTGCAGCTCGACCCCGTCCACGCGGATGCTTCCCGCGTCCGGGCGCTCCAGCAGGTTCAGGCAGCGGATGAGCGTGCTCTTGCCGGCGCCGCTCTCGCCCACGATTCCGTACACCGACCCGCGCGGCACGTGCAGGGTGACCCCGTCCAGGGCCATCACCTCACGTTGCCCGTCGCGGTAGGTTTTCTTGACGTCGACGACATCGATCAAGCCGATCCCCCCAGACAAACAAAAAGCCTCTTTGCACGCAGCAAAGAGGCCAGCTCAAAACGAAGTTCAGGCCATGCCTCTCATCTGCCGGAAGGCTTTCTGCCTTCCGATGGAATTGGCACCTTGGTCGAATGGAGACCAGGTTGCCGTGGCTTCATTGGGCCAGTCCCTCAGCCGCCTCTGGATAAGAGCCCTCGCCAAAGCGAGGTTGG
>CALMNP010000171.1 GCA_937868875.1 uncultured Bacillota bacterium
CCCGAGGCAGCGATGTGAAGAAGGGATGACTTCTCTTGCTCCTGCCGACAACGTACACATGGGGTCTGGCCGCCATCGGCGGCCTTGGGCTGGCCGTCTGGGTCGGCCCCCGGCTGAAGGGTTTTGCCCGGCTGGTGGCGCGCGAGCGCCGCACTCATGCTGCATTCTTGACTGTGAAGGCGAGGGCCAAGGAAATGGGCGACGACATCTTCCCCTGGAGCGTCGAGGAGCTGGAGGCCAGGCTGAAGGAGCAGGGTTACTTCCTGGACCCCGGCAACCTGAGGAAGCTCCGGGCTTACCTCCGGCAGGGCAAACCCGTGGGTCTTCGCGGCGAACCCGGCATCGGCAAGTCCGAGTTGCCCGAGGCCCTGGCCAGAGCGATGGGCGCCCGGTTTCTGGACGTCGCCTGCCACAGCCAACTGGAGTCCAGCGAGGTGGGCGTGTCCTGGAACGCCTTTCGCCAGATTGTCGACGCCCAGACGCCGCGGGCCGCGGGCGACGAGAAGCCGGACCTCTACTCCATGGAGTACCTGAACCACACGCCCCTTCTGGAATCGCTGCTGAGCGATGAGCCGACGATCATCCGCATCGACGAAGTCGACAAGCTCAACGAGCAGACCACGAACTTCTTCTTGCGCTATCTGGACAAGAAGGAGCTGGTCATTCACGACTTTTCCGGCGGCCCCAGGACCATCAAGTCCCAGGCGCCGCTCTTCATCTTCCTGACCTCCAACGAGTACCACGAGTTGGACCCCGCCTTCCACCGCCGCATCGCCTGGCTGGACCTGACCTTCCCCACCCAGGATCACCTGACGGAGATCCTGGCTCACTCCGCCGCCGTGCCCGTGGACTTTGCGGCGCGCGCGGCGCGCCTGGTCTGCCACCTGCGGACGCTGCACCTCAAAAAGAAGCCCTCCATCGGCGAAGCGGTGGAGTGGGTCAAGTCCCTGGTCGATGAGTCCGACGGCTACCTCAGCTCCGGGGTGATCGACCTGACTCTGGGGTTCCTGATCAAGCACGCGGATGATGAGGAACTCGCACGGGAGGCCCTGAGACGTTGGTACGACGTCCACAGCAAGGTGGCCGACTAGGCGTGGGACGGGTCCTCCGGCGCCTGGCGGCCATCCTCCTGCGGCCGCCTGCGGCCCTGTGGCGCCGGCTCACAGTCTGGCTCGCCCGGCTCTCTTCCCGGTTGCCCGGCTGGCTGGTGGCGGGGTTCCGCGTGTCCGGCATGATGCTGTCGCGGCGCAACCCCAACCGGGTGTTCATCACCCCGGGGCAGGAGGGCGAGACCATCGCCCCCGACCTGGGAGGCGACCTGCTGCTGGACCGCGAGACCCGGGACTACGTGGCCCTGGCGCGGTCGCTCGCCGACCTCAAGGATGACGACCTGGCGCGCCTTCCTGAGCTTGTCCGGCGTCTGGCCGAGGCCTGGGTGAAGGAAGAGGAGCAAATGGTGCCCCGGGAGCGGCACGTGCAGGTGGACCTGCGGCGTACCCTGCGGGTGAACCTGCCGCGCTACGGCGGCCATGTGTTCAACCTGTACTGGGAATTCCGGCCCCGGGCCGAACGCATCAGCGTTGAACCGGCCCGACTCCTGGTCATCGGCGACGTCAGCAACTCCATGACCCGCTACGTCTCCGTGCTGCTCTACTTCTTTCACTCCCTGGGGCGGCACTTCCGGGTGGACAGTTGGGTCTTCTCCGAGCGGCCCACCCACGCCACGCCCTGGATGGAGGCGGGCCTCACCTATGAAGACAAGGTGCGGAGCCTGGTGGCGCACGCCCGGTCCTGGGACAGCCTGACGGTGTTGGGATCGTCACTGGAGGAAATCCTGAAGGAGGCGGAAATCGACCGCGACACCTATGTCATCCTGGCCACAGACGGCCAGGTGCGCATCCGAGACGGCGAGTACCCCAGGATCGTGCGGGCCATGGACACCATCCGCGACCGCGCCCGCGAGGTCCACATCCTCACCCCTACACCCGAGTTCGCCGAGAAGGGGAAGGAGTACGCCGTTGCCTTCGAACAGCTGACGGCCGTGCCCCTGGGCATGATCCACGTGAACCCGCCGCCCTTCGAGATGAAGGTGACCTGGTACGGCACCCTGGCCGCCCACGCCGACCGCGTGCGGCTGGTGCGGTCCGGCAACGACCTGGTGGAGTACTGTCGCGACGTGCTGCGGGATGCCAACCCGCGTCGCCCGGTTCACCAATAAGGAGACCAGCACGTGAATAGGAAGCATCGTCTGACCATCGCCGCAGTCGTCTTGAGCGTCATCCTTTTCGGATTCAAGCTCTGGGCCGGCGCCGTGTCGGGCAGCATCGCCGTCATCTCGGACGCCCTGAATTC
>CALMNP010000172.1 GCA_937868875.1 uncultured Bacillota bacterium
CGACGCGCCAATCCCCGGCCCAGCTGACGTGGTTGTGAGCATCCACGACGGGAAACCGGGGCTGCTCGATGCGGCTCGCCCGGACGGCCAGCTTCGGGACGGGCCTGAACTCGCTCAGGGGCAGAGAACCCTCGGGTATGGCCATCACCTTCAGACCGGCCAGGGTATGTCAGCGTGCCCAAATCATAACACTTGTCCCATTGATGGGTCAACCATGCGCAGGCCTCCCCCGGCGGGCCGCGCTTCGTCAGTCACCGCGCCCGACCAGCGACTCGCCGCTCAGGACAACGACCCGGGTCAGGTGCTGGGGCTGGTCCGGGTCACGGCCAAGCGCCATTGCGCGGTAGTAGGCCAGGGCCTGCAACAGGGGCATGTACAGGAGACCGGTCGCGAGCTCGGAGAGTCCGTCGCCCACCGCGAACCCGACGTCCGCGGCTCCCTCCCGCTGCGCCCCGCCCAGCCGCAGGGTGCGGCCACCGAGCCTGCGAAAATCCCGAAGCACCTCGATCTCCTGGCTCTCCGCCCGCCGGCTGGCGAGAAGAACGCCAAGGGAGCCGGCCTCGACGATGGACATCGGGCCATGCCGGAACTCCAGGGGGGAGTAGGCCTCACAGGGGACCTGGGTCATCTCCTTCAGCTTCAACATGGCTTCGGAGGCGAGCCCAAAGAACGGCCCCAAACCTAAGAAGACGAACTGCCTGTGCCCGAGGTCGCCCCCCACACCCTCTGCGAACGCGCGCTCGGCCTCCAGCTGCTGGGAGAGCAGGTCAGGCAGGATGTGCAGCTCCGCAAGGGCTTCCTCGTCTCCCAGCAGGTGCGCCGCGAGCAGGTCGGCGGCCAGAAGCATCGTGGTAAAGGACGACGTCATTACGACGCTCCGGTCGTCCGCCGCCGGCAGCGCAATGGTCAGATCGGCCTCCTTCTCCATGTCGGACCCCCGCCGGCAGGTTACGGCGATCGCCGGCCCGGCGGCCCAGGTGCGAAACTGCCGCAGCGCGACCACCGTTTCGGTGGTCTCGCCCGAACGGGAGAAGGCTACAAGCACGGCCCTCTTTTCCTCCGGCAGGTGAGTCCGCCGGCTCAGAATCAGCTCGGAGGCAGGGACGGCGCGGGCCGGGTAGCCGGTACGCTCCTGGAAGAAGCCGGCCGCAGCGATGGACAGGTAGTACGACGTGCCGCAGCCGGTGAACAGGAACTGATCCGGCTGCGCCTCCTGAACCAGGTCCTTCAGTTCAAAGGCCAGGGAGGCCACAACCTCCAGGGCCTGGCGCCAGGATGCAGGTTGCCTGAGAATCTCTGCCAGCGTCAGCGGCGTTGCGCCGGGATTCACCGCCATCACCCTTCCCAACGTGATTTACAACAGTTCCGTGTAGAAGCGGCAGCGGTCGCCGCGCACGATGCTGCGGCAGAACTCAACGGGCTTGCCGCCTGCCGTGTAGGCGATGCGGTCCAGCAGCAAGGCCGGATACCCCGGCTCCGCGTTCAGCCACTTGCTCTCGTAAGGCCGGATCAAGACCGGCTCGAACACCTCCTTGGCCCTGACGACGAAGAGGCCGTAGTCATTGGCCAGGATGCTGTAGAGGGCGGACTCCTCAAACTTCTTGCCGGACAGTCCCGGCGCCACCGCTGTCGGCACGTAGGACGTCTCCAACACGAAAGGCTCGTCGTCCGCGTAGCGCACGCGCGTCAGTTCCGTCACCGGGTCCCCCTCGGCGATCCCGAGGTGGTGCGCAACCGTCTTCTTGGCCCGCGCCTCCCGCAGGGCCACCACCCGCACGCCCGGCGTCATGCCGGCGGACCGGATCGCGTTGCTGAAGCTGTAAAATCCCGTCAGCGACTGCTCCATCTTGGGGGCCGCCACAAACGTCCCCTTGCCCTGAGAGCGGGTGAGGTAGCCCTCCTGCACCAGTTCCTCGATGGCGCGCTTTGCGGTGTTGCGGCTGATCCCGTAATCGGCCTGGAGCTGGTTTTCAGAAGGCACCTGGGAGCCGGGGCCCCACGCGCCTGACTCGATGCGATCTTTCAGGATTTCCTTCAGCTGATGGTATAGGGGCAGCGGGCTGCGCGGATCAAGCACGTTCCCTTCCTCCTCGTCCACGCCTTCACCAAGGTAAAAGCATGTAGCACGAATCATGTTATCATTGTTGGGTTGATGGTTCAAGGTGGTTCGCACTCCCTCTACGCCAGTGCGCCCGCCCTGCGCC
>CALMNP010000173.1 GCA_937868875.1 uncultured Bacillota bacterium
GGCGAGACCAAGCCCGGTGAGGGAGAGGGGGCCCAACATTGAACCCGCAAGTGCTGTTGTTTCTGGTGCTGGCGGCGATCACAGCGGTGTCTGCGGTGCGGGTGGTGACCACGGAGTTGATCACCCACGCCGCCCTCTTCCTGGCCCTGGCCTTTGTGGCCGTCGCCGGGATCTTCCTGCAGCTTCAGGCCGACTTCCTGGCCGCAGCACAGGTTCTCATCTACGCCGGCGCCATCACGACCATGATCATTTTTGCCATCATGCTTTCGGACATTCACGAAATCAAACCGTCCGACCAGGAAGACCCCTTTCCCGTGCGCTTCCGCCGTCGTTGGGCCTCACGGCAGTGGGGCTTTTTTCCGGTACTGCTGGCTCTCCTGTTTGCCGGCGGCATGTTCTGGCTCTACCGGGGCACCGGCTTTGCCCTGAGCACGGAGGCGGTCAGCGGCTCCACCACGGTGCAGCTGGGCCTGCAGCTTTTCAACGAGTATGCGCTGCCTTTTGAACTTGCCTCCATCCTGTTGCTGGTGGCCATGATCGGGGCCATCATTCTGACGGCCAAGGAGGTGCGGTGATGGCCATTCCGATCCTCTACCCGCTGACGCTGGGGGCATTTCTCTTTGGGGTCGGGCTCTACGGCGCTCTCACCAAGACCAACGCCATCCGCATCCTGATGTCCGTGGAACTGATGCTCAATGCCGTCAACATCAACCTTGTGACGTTTTCGCGCTACATTACGCCCAACAACTATCGCGGGCAGATTCTCACTGTTTTTGTCATGACCGTCGCCGCGGCGGAGGCGGCCGTCGGCCTGGCCATCATCCTGGTGCTGGGCCGTAACCGCAATGTCGTGGATATCGACAAGATCACCCTGCTCAAGGGCTAGAGGGAGGTCCGTGGCTTGATTCAATTCACCTGGCTTGTGGCGGTCCTCCCCATCATCAGCTACCTGCTGATCGTGGCCCTGGAGCGGCGCCTCGGCGACAAGACCGCCTACTTCGGCATTGCCGCGCTGCTGGCCGCCTTCGTCCTGTCGGCGGGCATCTTCGTGGAAGTGCTGAACGGTGCGACCTACCACAAGGAGTTCACCTGGGTCATCTCCGGCACCCGCGCCATCCCGCTGGGCATCCAGCTGGACCACCTGTCGGCCACCTTGCTGGCGGCGGTGACGCTGGTCTCCTCGATGATCCACATCTACTCCCTGGGCTACATGCACGGCGACAAGCGCATTCCCCGCTACTACGCGGTGCTGTCGCTGTTCACCGCCGGCATGCTGGGCCTGGTCATCGCCGACAACTACTTCATCCTCCTGGTCTCCTGGGAGATCATGGGCCTCTGCTCCTACCTCCTGATTGGTCATTGGTACGAGCAGAAGGGTCCCCAGGAAGCCTCCATGAAGGCCTTCCTGACCACCCGTGTCGGCGACGTGGCCCTGATGGTCGGCATCTGGCTCTTCTTCGCCTACACCGGCAGCCTCAAGTTCGGTGAGATCGGCGAGATGATCAAGGCCGGCCACGTTCCCGCCACCGCCGCTCTGGTGGGCTCCCTGCTCATCTTCGGCGGCGCCGTGGGCAAGTCGGCACAGTTCCCGCTGCACGTCTGGCTCCCGGACGCCATGGCGGGCCCGACCCCGGCCTCGGCCCTCATCCACGCCGCCACCATGGTCGCCGCCGGCGTCTACCTGGTGGCGCGCAGCTTCCCCATCTTCAGCGCCGCGCCGCCCCAGGCCCTCCTGGTGGTGGCCATCATCGGCGGCTTCACCTCCATCTTCGCCGCCTCCATCGCCACGGTGATGACGGACATCAAGAAGGTCCTCGCCTACTCCACCGTGTCCCAGTTGGGCTACATGGTGCTGGCTCTGGGCGCGGGCTCCGTGGTGGCCGGCACCTTCCACCTGACCACCCACGCCTTCTTCAAGGCCCTGCTCTTCCTGGTCTCCGGCTCGGTGATTCACGCCGTCCACAGCCAGGAGATGCACGAGATGGGCGGACTGCGCAAGAAGATGCCCATCACCTTCTGGGCCTGGACGATCGGCACCCTCGCCCTGGCGGGCGTTCCGCCCTTCGCCGGCTTCTTCTCCAAGGACGAGGTCCTGCTGGCCGCGGCCAACCTTCCTGCCCGCCTGACGGAGCAGGGGCTGGGCCACCTCGCCTGGATCGGTAATCTGGTCTTCTTCTTCGGCCTGGCCACCGCGTTCCTCACGGCCTACTACATGACCCGGGCCACCATCCTGACGTTCTTCGGTCAGCCCCGGGATCATCACAAGTACGATCACGCCCACGAGTCGCCCGGCGTTATGGCCTGGCCTCTGATCGTCCTCTCCGTCCCGGCCGCCCTGGTCGGCTTCGCCGGCACCACCTGGTTTGGCGAGCACGGCAACTGGTGGGCCAGCTTCATCGGCGAGCAGGCCCTGGAGTGGGGCGCCGCCGAGCCGCACCACATCGGCTGGGTCATGCCCCTGGCCATCGCCTCGGCCCTGCTGGGCATCCTGGTCGGCTATCTGCTCTACGGTGTCGCCGGCGTGAAGACGCGGCAGAACGCCATTACGGCGCTGCGCCCGCTCTACACGCTGTTGAAGAACAAGTACTACGTGGACGAATTGTACATGGGAACGGTGGTTGCCGCCACCCTGGCCTTCTCCAGGGTCGTGGGTTGGGTGGACCAGAATGTCGTCGACCGCATCGTCAATTGGGTTGGCGCGGCCGGTGAGTGGTTCGCCGATGTGGCGGGAGCGACCGACCGGTACGTGGTGGACGGAGCCGTCAACGGAACGGCGGCCGCGGCCATGTCCGCCGGCAAGGGCCTGCGCCGGCTCCAGACCGGTTACGTGCAGTCCTACATGCTCACCATGGCGGCCATGGTAGTCGTCGGCATCATCCTCTTTCAGGTGATTGGAGGTTAAGTCATGAGCCTTCCGCTGCTGTCGCTCTTCATCCTCATTCCTCTGGTCGGCTCGCTGGTCACCGTGTTCCTTCCCAAGAACTCGGTGTCCACCATCAAGGCCTGGTCGACCGTGATCACCGGTCTGACCCTCGTCGTCGCCGTGGTCTCGATGTTCCAGTACGGCGGTGCCCCGGTGGACGCCAACGGCATGAAGTTCGCCGAGTCCTACAACTGGATTCCCCACTTCAGCGTCCGTTACTACCTGGGCGTGGACGGTTTCTCCTACCCGATGGTCCTGCTGACCGCCCTGGTCACGTTCCTGGCCACCCTGGCCTCGTACTCCGCTGTCCACGAGCGTCACAAGGAGTACTACGCCCTGCTGCTGCTCCTTGAGGTCGGTATGATGGGCGTGTTCGCCTCGCTCGACTACGTGCTCTTCTACGTGTTCTGGGAAATCGTGCTGCTGCCGATGTACTTCCTCATCGCCATCTGGGGCGGTGCTCGGCGTGAGTATGCCTCGATCAAGTTCTTCATTTACACTCTGGTCGGCTCCGTGATCATGCTGGTCGGCATCCTGGCCCTGTACTTCGGGACCGGCGCCCAGACCTTCGGCATCATGGAGATCGCCAAGCTGGTGCCGGCCGCCCAGTTCGCCCCGGCCACGGCCATGCTGATCTTCCTGGCCCTGTACGTGGGCTTTGCGGTGAAGGTCCCGGCCTTCCCGTTCCACACCTGGCTGCCTGACGCCCACGTTGAGGCCCCGACCCCCATCTCCATGATCCTGGCCGGCGTTCTGCTGAAGATGGGCACCTACGCCCTCATCCGCATCAGCGCCACAACGCTGCCAGAGGCCGCACGGGCCTTTGCCCCGTGGCTGGTGGCCATCGCCCTGATCAACATCGTGTACGGCGCTCTGGCCGCCATGGCCCAGAAGGACTTCAAGAAGATGGTGGCCTACAGTTCCATCAACCACATGGGCTACTTCCTGCTCGGCCTGGCCGCCGGCACGCCGGAGGCCCTGAACGGCGCTCTGTTCGTGATGATCTCCCACGGCCTGATCTCAGCCCTGTTCTTCTTCGCCGTGGGCATGACCTACGAGCGCACGCACACCCGCGACATGGCGAAACTGGGCGGCCTGTTCCTGACCGTCCCGGTCATCGCCACCTTCACCGCCTTTACCGCCTTCGCCAACCTGGGCCTGCCGGGCCTCTCCGGGTTCATCGGCGAGTTCTTCGTCCTGCTTGGCTCGTTCCCGGCCTTCCGCTGGCTGATCCTGATCGCCACGGTCGGCCTGGTGATCACCGCCGCCTTCCACCTGATCATGATGCGCAAGGTCCTGCAGGGCGAGGCCATGACCGAGTGGAAGGGCCTCAAGGACATCACCGGCCGCGAGGTTCTCATCCTGGCCCCGCTGGTTGTCCTGATCGTTGCCCTTGGCGTGTACCCCGGCCCGCTGTTCGCCGTGTTCAACCCGGCGGTCCAGTCCCTGAGCAAGCTCATCACCCTCGCGGGAGGAATGTAGCGTGAGTTTTGACTACACGCTGCTTCTCCCGGAACTCATCCTGACGGCCCTGGCCCTGGTCGTTCTGGTAATCGACCTGAGCCTGGCGCCGGGGAAGAAGCAGTCGCTGACCTGGATCACCTTTGCTGGGATCCTGGTGGCCATGGCGGGAATCTGGCCCGCCACCCAGACCTCCGCCAGCCAGACCCTGTCCGGTATGGTCTCCTCCGACGGCTTCAGCATCTTCTTCAAGGTGTTGTTCCTCACGGTGGCGGCCCTGATTACCCTGGCCTCCGGCCCCTACCTGCAGCAGAAGCGCCTGCCCGTGGGCGAGTTCTACATCCTGCTGCTCTCGGCCACTCTGGGCATGATGTTCATGTCCGGGTCCCGCGACCTGATCACCATCTACCTGGGCCTGGAACTGGCTTCCATCACCAGCTACATCCTGGCGGGCCTGCTGCGCGAGGACCCCAAGTCCAACGAAGCGGCCATCAAGTACTTCCTGAACGGCGCCATGGCCTCCGCCGTCCTGCTGTTCGGCCTGTCGCTGGTCTACGGACTTACCGGTGAGACCCATCTGGACATCATCGGCAAGGTCCTGAACGGCGACATCTCCCACTGGCCCATCGTCGGCGTCGCCCTGGTCTTCCTGGTGGCCGGTTTCGGCTTCAAGATGGCCGCCGCGCCCTTCCACCTCTGGACCCCGGATGCCTACGAAGGGGCGCCCACCCTGGTCACCGCCTTCTTCGCCGTCGGCCCCAAGGCGGGCGCCATGGCCGCCGTACTGCGGGCCTTCACCATCGGCTTCGCCGCCAGCAGTGGCCGCTGGACCGAGCTGTTCGCCATCCTGGCCGTCGTCTCCATGTTCTTCGGCAACCTGACCGCCCTCTGGCAGACTAATGTGAAGCGCATGATGGCCTACTCGTCCATCGCCCACATCGGCTACCTGCTGGTCGGCGTGACGGTGGCCACCACGGTGCCGGGCGTCGCCTCAGTGATGTTCTACCTGCTGGCCTACGCGGTCATGACCCTGGGCGCCTTCGCCGTCATCCTGGCCGTGGACGCCTTCGGCCCCGGCGACCAGGTGGGCAACTACGCCGGCCTGGCCACGCGCTCGCCGCTCCTGGCCTGGGGGCTTACCCTGTTCTTCGTCTCCATGATCGGCATTCCGCCGACGGGCGGGTTTATGGGCAAGTTCTACCTGTTCTCCGCCGCCGTACAGAACGGCTACGTCTGGCTGGCCGTCGTCATGGCCATCAACTCGGCCATCAGCGTCGGTTACTACTACGGCATCGTCAAGGAGATGTTCGTGGGCAAGCCGCTGGAGACCACCAGCGTCAAGGCCCCGGCCGGCGTCACCGCGGTCGTGGCCATCACCATGGTCGTCACCCTGATGCTCGGCCTATACGCCTCGCCCTTCCTTAACTGGGCGACGGCCGCCGCCGCTCTGCCGCGCTTCTTCTAAGCTCTCCAGTAAGGTCGCGAGCCGGCGGCACAGCCCGCCGCTCGGATCTGAGGCGGAAGGCCGCTCCTCTCAGGGGGTGGCCTTCCGTTACATTTGCGCCGTCACGCCATCGGGAGTGGGGTTGGCGGTCGGGGCCCAGTCCCCGCCTGAAGCCGACCCCTGTCGAGACCACCTCGTCGTTAGAGGGAAGTTGGCGGCTGTTGGCGAACCCTGCATGTGGGGTACAATGGGGAAAGCCAGTTTTGTCCCCGCCTGGAGGTTCTCATGGAGGTTCAACTGCCCAACATCACCCTGGACTTGCTTGTGCTTCTGGCCATCATCATCAGCGCCTCCAAGGCGGGAGGCGCCCTGTCCAAGCTCATCGGTCAGCCCGCCGTCTTCGGCGAACTGCTGGTCGGCCTGGCCCTGGGGCCCACCCTGGTCAACCTGCTCCACGTGCCTATCTTCAACCCGGCGAACGTGCCTTATCTGGCCCTGGTTATCAAGCAGATCGCCGAGCTGGGCGTGATCTGGCTGATGTTCCTGGCCGGCCTGGAGACTGACATCGGCGAGATGACCCGCGTCGGCCTCGCCTCTTTCAACGGCGCTCTCGGCGGTGTGCTGCTGCCCCTGGCGGCGGGCACCGTGGCGGCCATCACCCTGGGCCACTACCAGTTCTCGGAGGCCATCTTCATTGGCACCATTCTAACCGCCACCAGCGTCAGCATTTCAGCTCAGACCCTGATCGAATTGCGGCAGCTGCGCTCGAAAGAGGGCGCCACCATCCTGGGCGCGGCGGTCATCGACGACGTCATGGGGCTCATCATCCTGTCGCTGGTGATTGCCTTCTTCTCCCAGACCGCGGGCGCCACCACCGCCGGTGTAACCGGGGTTCTGTTCATCATCGTCAAGATGCTGGTATTCTTCGCGGCCTCCATCTTCCTCGGGATGGTGATCTTCCGCAAGCTGGGCGAGTTGTCCGAGCGGATGGCCGGCAGCGAAGTCCTGTTGGCCCTGGTGCTGGCCGTAGTGATGGTCTACGCCTGGGCGGCCCAGGTCCTGGGCGCCGTGGCGCCGATTACCGGCGCCTATATCGCCGGCGTTATGTTTGCTCAGACCCGGTTCCGCGAGCGCATCGAGCAGGGATTTCGGGCCCTGTCGTACGGCCTCTTTGTGCCGGTGTTCTTCGTCAGCATCGGCCTGGAGGCCAACGCCAGGACGCTCTCCGGCAGCATCAACTTCACACTGGTCATTGTCGGCCTGGCCATCCTGACCAAGCTGGTGGGCTCGGCCCTCGGCACCAAGCTCTCCGGTTTCGGCTGGGGGGAGGCGGTCCGCGTCGGCATCGGCATGATCTCGCGCGGCGAGGTCGCCCTGATCGTGGCCGGCTACGGCCTGGAGCACAGGATCATCGACGAGGGCATTTTCTCCATCATGGTCATCATGACCCTGGCGACCACCCTGATCACGCCCATCCTGCTGCGACTTTCGTTCCCCAGGCGCAGGGAGGCCGCCGGCTCTTGAGCGGAGGCGACCGCTTGCGGACCTGCCCTGAGGCGGCCCGCTGCCGGGAGGCGACCTTTATAGGGAGACGAAGAGAGCCGGCAGTCCAGAACTGCCGGCTCTCTCTTCTCAGGAAGGGACAACGGCGTGGCGGCAAGGGGAGAATCTGCCCGCCGCTACCTGTGGCGTACGTCTTCCGCCGCCGCCCGCAGCGCTTCGTCCAGAGCCTCCGCCTTCGGGCCGCCGCCCTGGGCGACGGACGGCTGCCCGCCTCCCCGGCCGTCCAGCAGCGGGAGGACGGAGCGGAGGACCTGGTTGAGGTCGGAGGTCAGGTCGGCCGACCGCTGGAAGAGCAGTTGGGCCCTGCCGCCCGACACGGTACCCAGAAGCGCGACGGTCAGGGGATGGCGGCAGAGGCTGCCGGCCAGCGCCTTGGTTTCCTCCATGGGACGGTCGCCCAGATTGAGCCGCACCAGGCGGCCTTCGCCCGCCAGGAGCTCGCCGTCCCGCCACAGAGCGTCGGCCTCCCGCTCCAGCAGTGCCGTGCGTGCCTTCTCCCAACTGCGGCGGGATTCGGCGGCCTGCTCCTGGAGGCGGGCCACGGCCTGCGGCAACTCGGGCACGGCCACGGAGAGCAGCCGGTTCAGCTCCCAGCCCACGGCGTTCTGCTGCTCGTAGTCGCGCAGGGCCCGACCCCCGCAGAGGAACTCGACGCGGCTGCCGCCCTTGTAGCGCTCCCAACGCCGCGTCACAATGACCCCGACCTCGCCCGCCGAGCGCGGGTGGGTGCCGCCGCAGGCGGAGAAGTCAAAGCCGTCGACCTCCACCACCCGCACTCCCGTCAGGACCTTGGGAGGCTTACGCAGGGGCAGGCGCCCCGCCTCTTCCGCCGTGTCGGCCCAGTGAACGCGGATCGGCCGGTTCTCCCACAGCACCTGGTTGGCGAGGCGCGTCACCCGCGCCACGTCCTGGGCGGTCAGGTCGGCTGCTTCCAGGTCGATGGTGGATGACTCCTGGCCCATGTGGAAGCTGACGGTTTCGGCCTCCAGCAGGCGCCAGAAGGCGCCGGACAGGATGTGCTGGCCGCTGTGCTGCTGCATGTGGTCGAAGCGGCGGGGCCAATCGATCTCGGCCTGGACCTCGGCGCCCTGGGTAAAGGGCGGCCCGCCCGAGGTGAGATCCAGCCAGTGGAGGATGCGTTCGTCCTCCTCCGTGACGTCGACGACCGGGTAGCCTCCCAGGCGGCCGGTGTCGAAGGGCTGACCGCCAGCGGTGGCATAGAAGGCGGTGCGGTCCAGTTCCACGGCCCAGCGTTCCTGGCGCTGCAACTGGTCCCTGACACGGCCTGTAAATGCGGTCTGGTAGGCATCCTCATGGAACAAGCGCTCTGTGTTCATGGCGCCTCCTGGTGGGTCAGTGCGTTTCTCCCCAGATTCGCCGGGGCTCTGGCCCATTCCTGGCGGGTCCGTGACGGGCCGGCCTGGAATCACCCGCCTCTTCCGCCACGGCCGTGGT
>CALMNP010000174.1 GCA_937868875.1 uncultured Bacillota bacterium
CCCTTCATGCACGGGTTCATCGCGGACTTTCAGGATCGGCTGCCGGACGAGGTACACGTCCAGTTGGAGGAACGTTTGATCGACTCCTTCGGAGATTGGCCGCCGCCCCCAAACTAGCTGCTTGGGTCACAGACTGAGGTCCTGCGGCAGCGGCTGATCCAGGCTCCGCAGGACCTCAGCCGCCGCGCGCCAGCCGGAGCCGAGGACGAGTTCCGCTGCGCCCCGCTCTTCCAGCATAACGACCTGATGGCCGGCTTCCTGCAGAGCGTCGGCAGCGCCCAGACCGCAGGGGATTTAGAGCGGTGAGCGGAATTGGGTAGGGTGTGGGACGCTAAAAGGGGGTGCCGGACATGAATCGATCACCTTTGGACCAGGCCGTGACGCGCTGGGTGCTTGAGGCACTCGGTCCGCACACTCGGGTCAGCGGGGTCACGCCTCTGGCCGGCGCCACCTCCTCTTCCCTCTACCGCATCGGCATCGAGGGGCGGGATAGGACGTGGAACGTCGTTCTCCGCCTCTTCACCAACAGCGAATGGCTGCGCGATGAACCAAAACTCGCCCGCCACGAGGCGGAGAGCCTCATCAAGGCGGGCGAGGTTGCAGTGAATACCCCGGAGTTGATTGCGTTTGACGAGAGCGGCGGATCGTGCGGCGTCCCTGCGGTGCTGATGACCGAGCTGCCTGGCGCCGTTGACCTGCGGCCGCGGGACCAGGAAGAATGGCTGGGCAGGATGGCGGACGCCCTGGTGCGGGTCCATGAGGTGAGCGCAACAGCGTTCCCCTGGACCTACTTCACGTACAATGACCTGTCCGCATTGACACCGCCCAAGTGGTCAAGCCTGGCCGGACCGTGGGGAGACGCAATCCGGTTCGCGCAGGGCCAGCCGCCGGAAACCCGCCCGACTTTCATCCACCGCGACTATCATCCGGTCAACGTCCTCTGGGAGGACGGCCGGGTGAGCGGCATCGTCGACTGGGTGAACGCCTGCCGCGGGCCTGCGGGCATTGATGTCGGGCACTGCCGGCTCAACCTGGCGCTGCTCGCCGGCGTGGACGCGGCGGACGTGTTTCTGGCGCTGTACCGGGCCGAAGCGGGCAGCGCCTTCGCCTATCACCCCTATTGGGATGTGGTGTCGATGCTGGAGTTCCTGCCCGGGCCCCCAGAGGTCTACCAGGGATGGGTCGACTTCGGTCTGACGCAGCTGACGCCGGACCTCATGAAACAGCGTCTGGAGGCCTATCTGCTGAGTCTTGTTGGCCGCTTGCACGGTTGATACGCCGTCAGGAAGGTTGAAGACCGAGCGTTTCGAATTTATGGTTTCATAATCCAGGACACAACAGGGACGCCCATGGCAGTGCGGATGATCATCGACACGGATACGGCAGGGGACGATGTCGTCTCCCTCCGCTGTTGACGAGCTGGTGCGCCGCATCAACGATGCCCCTGGCGAGCTGACGATCATCGCCCAGGCTTCCCTCACCAACATCGCCACGGCCGTGATGATGGACCCGAGCATCGCCCTGAAGGTTCAAGCGGCTCTACATCATGGGCGGCACCTACTTCACCCCGGGCAACATCACACCGGCGGCGGAGTACAACTTCTACGTCGACCCGGAGGCGGCAATATGGTCTGCCAGGGTGCGGATAAGGCCCGGTTCAAAGCCCTGCTGATGGACATTCTGCGGCATCGTTGATCGCCTGCAGCCGCCGGTAACAGGACTCGGCACGACTTGCACAGTCAATCCAGGCCAGGTCGTCCACAGCACAGCCGTAATGGGCACTGGACATCTGC
>CALMNP010000175.1 GCA_937868875.1 uncultured Bacillota bacterium
ACCGGCGTCCCCGTGCGGTTGACCAGGGCACGGTAGGCCTGGATGAGCGAATTCGCCACCGGACCCGGCTTGCCCTCGCCGATGGCGCGGCCGTCGCACTCGTTGACGGCGATGATTTCCGCCCCCGTGCCGGTGAGGAAGCACTCCTCCGCGGTGTAGATGTCGTAGCGGTTGAACAGCTCCTCCCGCACCTGGATGCCGTCCTGACGCGCCAGGTCCATGACCGTGTCACGGGTGACGCCCTGCAGGATGCCGGCGGTCACCGGCGGCGTGATGAGCGCCCCGTTCCGGACGATGAAGATGTTGTCCGCGGTGCCTTCCGCCACATAACCCTCGGCGTTGAGCATGACCACCTCGGGGTAACCCAGGTGGTTGGCTTCCAGCTTGGCCAGAATGTTGTTCAGGTAGTTGAGCGACTTGATGCGCGGCGAACTGGACTCGTTCAGGTTGCGGCGGGTGGGCACGGTGACGACCTTCATGCCCGAGTCATACAGTTCCTTCGGGTACACCTGGATGGTATCGGCGATGACCACCACGGTGGCCTGCGGGCAGCGCTTCGGGTCCAGCCCCAGGTCGCCTGGGCCGCGGGAGACGACGGGGCGGATGTAGGCGTCCCGCAGGTTGTTGCGGCGCACAGCCTCAACGATGACCCGGCTCATCTCCTCCGGCGGGATGGGAACGTTCAACCGGATGACCTTGGCCGAGTTGTAGAGTCGCCGGACGTGCTCATCCAGCTTGAAGACGCGCCCGTTGTAGGCGCGGATGCCCTCGAAGACGCCGTCCCCATACAGGTATCCGTGGTCGAAGACCGATACCGTGGCCTTCTCCTTGGGGACGAAGGAACCGTTGATGTAAACCTCCATAGGCCGACCTCCTGTCTGCTTGCCGCCCGCTCTAGAGCCTAGGCCGGCGCCGATTCCATCCTCGCGGCCGCGGGAAACGAGCCCAACACCCGCAGCATTGTGGTCTTCGTCTGCAATTCCGCCAGGGCCTCCCGCAGCGGGTCCTCGTCCAGATGGCCCTCGACTTCCAGGTAGAAGACGTACTCCCACGGCTGGCGGCGGCTGGGACGGGACTCCAGCTTGCTCAGGTTGACCTGGCGGTAGGCCAGGGCGCCGAGGCACCAGAAGAGGGCGCCGGGGCGGTCCTGCGTGGCCAGCACCAGGGCCGTTCGGCTCAAGGCGGCCCGCTCCGCCGGCTGGGGAGCGACGGCGTAGAAGCGGGTGTAGTTGTCGGCGCTGCTCTCGATGCCCTCGGCCAGAACCTCCAGGCCGTAGAGAGAAGCGGCCCGCCGGCTGGCGATCGCCGCCGCCCCGCGCAGCCCCTGCTCCCGCACCATCCGGGCGGAGCCGGCCGTGTCATAGACGGCCACCTTGTCCGCCCCCAGCCGGCGCAGAAAGTCATCGCATTGGGCCAGGGCCTGGGGATGGGAGTAGACGACGCGCACGTCCTCCAGCCGCTGGCCGGGCAGGGCCTGGAGGCAGTGGCTGACGCGCAGGGTGACCTCGCCGGTGATGTGCAGGGGGTGCTCCAGCAGCAGGTCATAGGTCTCGTGGATGCTGCCGGCCCGGGAGTTCTCCACGGGGACCAGACCCTCCGCGGCCTCGCCGCCGACGACGGCGGCGAAGACCTCGCGCAGAGTGCGGCAAGGCTGTACCTCGACCTCACCGAAGAGCTTGACCACCGCGTCCTCGCTGTTGGCCCCTCGCTCACCTTGAAACGCCACCCGCCGCTCCAACGGCCCCCGCTCCCTCCGCCGGGAAAGGACACCCGTCCCTCGTTTCGGCTAATTGTTCCCCATTGTACCACCGGCCTCCGCCCTGGGAAAGGGGAAAATGCGGGGCAAGCCGTCGCGGCCCCAGCGGCCCTGGTGACCCGCGGGCTCTACTGGCGCTGGTGGGCGATCTTGGCCGCAGCGGCAGCGGCGATCCCCGCCACCAGGTCGTCCAGAAAGGTGTTGACCCGGCCCTCGCTGGAGTCCAGTTGTCCGATCAGACCGGGCTTGGACTTGTCCAGGTAGCCGAAGTTGGTGAGGCCGATGGAGCCGTAGACGTTGGTGATGGATAGGGCCAGGATTTCGTCCACGCCGTACAGGAAGTCGTCCCGGGCCACGATCTCCTGCAGAGGGGAAGGCAGGCTCTCCTGCTCCGCCAGCATGTCCAGGGCCACGCCGGTCAGCACGGCGTACTGCACCTCGCGCTTCTCTACCACCTTCAGCACGCTCTGCAGGCACTCCTCAGGGGTCAGCCCGGGGTAGTAGCCCTGCTGTATCTGGCACACAATCTCGGCCACCGCGTCGAGAGAAACGCCGCGCTCTTCCAGGAGTCGGACGGCAGGGTTCTGGCCGCTCACGCTGATCCCCCTCTGAGAAAGAGGTGCCGGCCAATCCGGCGCCTATTTCAGCATATGGGGGCAGGCGGCGGGGGGAACCGCCGGTCTGTCCGCGGGACCGGGCCGGCTTACTCCTCCCGAAGCACGGTGCCCGGCCCGAGCAGGGCCTCGATTTCCTCCAGGAGCTCGGGGCTGGGCGTCACCCACAGATCGGCGTGCGCCTCGATCATCTTGCGCCGGTCGGGGAAGTACAGGTAGACGGGCGTAGTGCCGTGATGCGCCCGCAGGACATGCCGAAGCTCCAGCACATCGCGGCTGTCCTCCGGGGCGTTGACCTTGACGTACAGGCGTCCGCTGCCGGCCAGCAGCCGCAACTCCTCGGCCAGGACCTTGACCCCCTCCTCCTGGCGGGCGATGTGGCCGCGCACCAACAGGGCCGCGTCGGGCTTCACCAGCTTGCCGGAGCGCTCGAACAGGCGGGGGAAGATGACCACTTCCACCTGCCCTGTGAGGTCCTCCAACTGAGCGAAGAGCATGGGGTCGCCGGAGCGTGTGGCGATCTGCTTGGTCTCCACCGGCAGGCCGCCGATCGTGACCATCTCCCCTTCCCGACACTCGCCCAGACCGGCTATGGCGTGGGTGGTCCGGCGTTCCAGCTCCCGCCGGTAGCCCTGGAGGGGGTGGCCGGACAGGTAGAGACCGGCCGTCTCCTTCTCCATGGCCAGCAGACGCTGTTTGGGGAACTCGGCGATGTCCGGCAGGTCGTCGCGGCCCGGGCCGAGCCCAACGGCGCCGGCGGTGGCGGCGTCCGCCGCAGCGAGGTCGGCGGCCGCCGGGTCGAAGAGCGAGATCTGCCCGGCGGTGCGGTTGCGCTGGACGGCCTGGGCCCCCTCCAGGGTCTGGTCCAGTACGGCCAGCAGTTGGGCGCGGCGAGCCCCGAACTGGTCGAAGGCCCCCGCCTTGATCAGGCTCTCCAGGGCCTTGCGGGTGACGTGCCGGGACTCCACCCGCTCGCAGAAGTCACGCAGCGAGCGGAAGGATCCGGTGCGCTCTCGAACTGCCACCATGGCCTCCACCGCCGCCTGCCCCACGTTCTTGATGGCCGCCAGGCCGAAGCGGATGGCCAGGCCGGGCGAGGCGTTGCGACCAAGCCCTCCCTCGGCGCCGGAGGCTGCAGCCAGCCCGCCGCGATGCAGCGGCTCCACGCTGAACCGGGCGCGGCTGCGGTCGACGTCCGGCGGCAGGATGGGGATGCCCAGCCGGCGGCACTCGTCCACGTAGAGGGCCACCTTTTCCGCCGAGCCCATGACGCTGGTCAGCAGGGCAGCCATGAACTGGACGGGATGGTGGGCCTTCAGGTAGGCGGTCTGGTACGCGACCCAGGCGTAGGCTACGCTGTGGGCCTTGTTGAAGCCGTAGCCGGCGAACTTCTCCACCAGGTCGAAGAGGTGCTCCGCCAACTCGCGGCTGTGGCCGCGCTGCAGGCAGCCCTCGACGAAGGTGCTGCGCAGCCGGGCCATCTCCGCCGGCAGCTTCTTCCCCATGGCGCGGCGCAGCAGATCGGCCTGGCCCAGGCTGAACCCGGCCATGATGGCGGCCACCTGCATGATCTGTTCCTGGTAGATCATGATGCCGTAGGTATCCTTGAGCACCGGTTCCAGCAGGGGGTGCGGGTAGGTGGCCCCCTGTGCCTTGGCCTGCAGGTAGAGCGGAATGTTCTCCATCGGACCGGGGCGGCAGAGGGCCACCGTGGCCACCAGGTCTTCGAAGCGGCTGACCTTCAGCTCGCGCAGGAAGTCGCGCACCCAGCCGGCCTCCAGCTGGAAGATGCCCAGGGCCTCGCCGCGGGCCAACATCTCCAGCGTGTCCGGGTCATTGAGGGGCACCTGCTCAGGATCGATGCGCTCGCCCGTGGTCTCACCCACCAGCACCGCCGCGTCGTGGATGACGGTGAGGGTGCGCAGGCCCAGGAAATCCATCTTCAGCAGACCGACATCCTTCAGGTCGTCCATGCCGAACTGGGTGCTGACCAGCTCATCTGCGGTGCGGGCCAGGGGTACGTGCTCCACCAGCGGGTCGCGGGAGATGACGATGCCGGCCGCGTGCACGGAGGGGTGGCGCGGCAGCCCCTCGATGGCCCGGGCGTGATCGATGACGCGGCGGGCGGGCAGGTCCGTCTTGTAGAGCTGCGCCAGCTCCGGCGACTGCTCCAGAGCCCTGTCCAGGGTGATGCCCAATTCCATGGGCACCAGCTTGGAAATGCGGTCCACCTCGGGCAGGGACAGGTTGAGGGCGCGCCCCACGTCGCGAATGGCGGCCCGCGCCGCCATGGTGCCGAAGGTGATGACCTGGGCCACCCGGTCCTGGCCGTACTTCTCGAAGACGTAATTGATGACCTCGTGCCGCCGCTCGTAGCAGAAGTCGATGTCGAAGTCGGGCATGTCCACCCGCTCCGGGTTGAGGAAGCGCTCAAAGAGAAGGCCGTGGCGCAGGGGGTCGACGCTGGTGATGCCCAGCAGGTAGGCCACCAGCGAGCTGGCGCCGGAGCCGCGGCCCGGCCCCACCGGGATGCCGCTCTGTCGGGCGTGGTCGACGAAGTCCCAGACGATGAGGAAGTACTCGGAGAAGCCCATGCGGGCGACCATGTCCAGCTCGTAGTCCAGGCGCTGGCGGACGCGGTCCAGCGTCCCGGCGTCCGTCCTATCCTGCGGATAGCGGAGGGACAGCCTCTCCTCGCACAGCCGCCGCAGCAGGTCCGGGGCCGTCAGCCCGTCGGGGATCTGGAAGTAGGGCAGGTGGGTCTGGCCGAAGCGGTACTGGAAGTTGCAGCGCTCGGCGATGCGCACCGTATTCTCCAGGGCCTCGGGCAGGTGAGAGAAGCGCTCGGCCATCTCCTCGCCGCTCTTCAGGTAGAACTGGTCGCTGGGGAAGCGAAGGCGGCCGGGGTCGTCCACGGTGCGCTGCAGCCCGATGGCGAGCAGCACGTCGTGGTGCGGCGCGTCCGACCGCCGCAGGTAGTGGACGTCGTTGGTAGCCACCAGCGGCAGCCCCAGTTCCGCTGCCATCTGTACCAGCTGGCGGTTGACCTCTACCTGCTCCTCCTGGCCGTGGTCCTGAAGCTCCAGGTAGAAGCGGTCCTGGCCGAAGATGTCCTGATACTCCCGGGCCGCGCGGCGCGCCGCCCCGGGGTCCCTGGCCAGCAACAGCTGCGGAATCTCCCCGCCCAGGCAGGAGGACAGGGCGATGAGCCCGGCCTGATGCTGCTGCAGCAGCTCCTTGTCGACCCGCGGCTTGTAGTAGAACCCGGTGAGGTGGGCCTCCGAGACCACGGCCAGGAGGTTCCGGTAGCCCTCCTCGTTCTCCGCCAGGAGGACCAGGTGGTAGTTCTTGTCATCCACCCGGGGCCGCCGGTCGTGCCGGCTGCCCGGCGCCACGTATACCTCGCAGCCCAGGATCGGCTTGACGCCGTGCTTTTTGCAGGCCTTGTAAAACTGGACGGCGCCGTAGAGAACGCCGTGGTCGGTCAGAGCCACGGCGGGCATGCCAAGTTCGGCGGCACGCTGCGCCAGGTCATCCAGGCGGCAGGCCCCGTCCAGGAGGCTGTATTCAGAGTGAACATGCAAGTGGACAAAGTCGGCCATGGGATTCCTCCGAAGCGGGGGTTGACCGCGGCCGCCGCGGTCACGCTGAACATTTCGATTCCCCGGATGGCTTCACCTGCCCGGTTG
>CALMNP010000176.1 GCA_937868875.1 uncultured Bacillota bacterium
TCAGGCAGCCAGACGTGCAGCGGGAGCTGCGCCGACTTGGCGACGGCGCCCACCAGCAGGAGCAGGCCGATGGTCGTCAGGGCGCCGGGGTTGGCGGCGACCGCCTTCGGCACGGCCGAGAAGACCTGGTCGTAGCCCAGGGCGCCGAAGGTCTTGTAGATCAGCCAGATGCCGGCCATGAGGCCGACCTCGCCGATCAGGTTGGTGACGAAGGCCTTGATGGAGGCCGCCTGCGGGCCCGGCCGTTCGAACCAGAACCCGATCAGGGAGTACGAGGCGAAGCCCACGTTGGCCCAGCCCATCAGGAGCCCCAGGAAGTTGTCGCTCATCACCAGCAGCGACATGGCAAAGATGAAGTAGTTCAGCTTGATGAAGAACCTGTGGAAGGACCGGTCCTCGGCCATGTACCAGGCCGAGTAGACGTGAATCAGGAAGCCGACCCCGGTGACCACGAAGGCGAACCACAGCGAGAGCGGGTCGCCCACCAGGCCCAGGTCCAGGGAGAACCCGCCGGCGGGGCCGATGCGGGTCAGCAGGTGGTGCAGGGACTGCCCCTCGGGGAGGCCGCCCAGCTGCGTGCGGAGGCCGCCCAACTGCCACAGGGAGACCAGGGTCGCAAGGAAGGCCAGGCCCACGGCGCCGGAGCCGATGGTGGCGGCAACCGCCTTGGACGGGTATGACCGCGTCGCATGGCCGGCAGCCAGGAGCGCCAGGTTCAGCAGGGCGCCAAGAAGAGGCAGCAGGACGATGGCCAGGACAAACCAGGACTGCACGTCGCTCTACCTCCTCTCAACCGCGCAGGGCGCGAATGTCATCCACATCGACTGTCGCGCGCTTGCGGAATATCAACACGATGATGGCGAGTCCGATGGCCACTTCAGCGGCGGCCACGGTGATGACCAGGAAAGCGAAGATATGCCCGTCCAGGGAGCCGTGCTGCCGGGCGAAGGCGACGAAGGCCAGGTTCGCCGCGTTCCACATGACCTCCACCGACATCAGCATCGCCAGCGGGCTCCGGCGCACCAGAACCCCGATGCCGCCGATGGCGAACAGGACGGCGGAAACCAGAATGTAAGCGGCAATGGGTGCTGCGGTCACTGGGACTCCACCTCCTTAGGCCTCGCGCCGCCCGACCAGGATGACCACACCAATGACGGCCACCAGGAGGACAAAGGCGGTGAGTTCAAAGACAAAGACGTTGGTGGTCAGAAGGCTCCGGCCAAAAGCGACGACCGAGCCGAAGTCGGCCGGAACCTCCGCCGCCGCGCCACGGCCCGCCAGGGCGACGGTGCCCAGCACGGCCATCAGGCCAAGGCCCAGGGCCGCCCCCAGCACCTCCTGATTCTTCAGCCACTTTTGCGGCGAGGTCGGCAGTTCCTTACGCGCCGTCAGCAGCGCGATGACGAACAGGAACAGCACCATGACGGCGCCGGCGTAGATGATGAGCTGAATGACGGCCATGAATTCCGCCTGGAGGCTGAGGAACAGCACCGCCAGGGCGATGAAGTTGACCACCAGGGCCAGCACGCTGTGCACCGGGCTCTTGGCCAGCACCACGCCGGCGGCGCCCGCCACCGCAATGAAGGCCGCGACGATGAAGAGAAGGCTCACGGTTACTTCTCCGCCTTCCGCCCCTCGAACTCCGGGTAGACGTTCTTGGGGATAGTAAACTCGCTCGGCCCCTTGGCCAGCAGCCGGTCCTTGCCGTAGATCAGGCTGTCGCGGCTGAAGTTGGCCAGTTCGAACTCCTGGGTCAGGTGGAGGCAGTCGGTCGGGCAGGCCTCCTCGCACAGACCGCAGAAGATGCAGCGCAGCATGTTCACTTCATAGCGATAGGCGTAGCGCTCGCCGGGCGAATGCGGATTCTTGGGGTCGTTCTCCGCCGGATACACGGTGATGGCGTTGGCCGGACAGGCCACCTGGCACAGCTCGCAGCCGATGCACATCTCGGTCCCGTCGCTATAAAGGCGGAGTTCGTGCCGCCCGCGGAAACGCGCGCTGCGCGGCTTCTTGTGTTCCGGGTACGAGATGGTCTCACGCTTCCGGAAGAGCACCTTGAAGGTGGCGCCCAGCCCCTTGGCCAGTTCACGAATCACGTCGATCCACTCCTTCCGAGGCCGGTTCCGGCTCCGCAACTCAGGCGATCCAGCCGATGACCACCAGGATGCTCGTCGCCAGCAGGTTCAGGGCGGCGACGGGGAGCAGCACCTTCCAGCCGAAGGACATCAGCTGGTCGTAGCGGAGGCGCGGCAGCGTGGCGCGGATCCAGATGACCACAAAGATCATGAGAGCGGTCTTGAGGACGAACCAGAGCAGCCCGGGCAGGAACGGCCCGTTCCAGCCGCCCAGGAAGAGCGTGGTCATGAGCGCGGCCGAGACCACCACGGCGACGTACTCGGTAAGGAAGAACATGGCGAAGCGCATGCCCGTGTATTCGGTGTTGTAGCCGCCCACCAGCTCCGTCTCCGCCTCGGTCAGATCGAAGGGAACGCGGTTGCCTTCGGCCAGGAGGGAGATGAAGACGATGAGGAAGGCGAAAGGCTGCATCAGCACCAGCGGCAGGTGCTGCGCCTGGTAGGCGACCATCTCCGCCGGCACCAGGGTGCCGGTGGTGAGGATGACCGAGACCAGGGCCATGCCCAGGGCCAGCTCGTAGCTGATCATCTGGGCCGTGGCGCGCAGCGAACCGAGCAGCGAATACTTGCTCTGCGAGGCCCAGCCGCCCATGGCCACGCCGTAGACGCTGAGCGAGGCGATGGCCAGGAAGACCAGGATGCCGGCATTCGGCTCCGCGCCGCTGAGGGGGATCGTCAGACCGCCGATGTGGACCGGCGGTCCCAGCGGGATCAGGGCGAAGGTGCCCAGGCCCACGAACACGGAGAGGACGGGGGCCAGCCGAAACACCAGGCGGTCGGCGTCCTGGGGGATGATGTCCTCCTTGAACGCGGCCTTCACCACATCGGCGATGGGCTGGAACAGACCCCAGGGGCCAACCCGGTTGGGGCCGAGCCGGTACTGGAAGTAGCCCAGGAACTTGCGCTCCACCAGCGTCAGCAGGGCGGCGGCGGTGATCAGGCCAAGCAGAAGGACCAGCGACTTGACGAGAAGAACGACGAGGGTTTGCATTTAGCCGACCTCCTCCAGGGCCTTGCTCAAGAGGCCCAGGGCGATGGTCTGGCCGGGCAGGCCGAGCCGGTTGGCCCCGCCCTCCACCAGACCGCGGACCGCCTGCATGGTGCCGGGCAGAACCGAATGGCTGACGTGGACGGTGAGCGCGGCCTTGCCGCCGGGGCCGGCCGCCTCCACCTGGTCGCCCTCGCTCAGACCGAGCTGGACGGCATCAGCCGGGTTCAAAGCGGCCTCCGCCTTCGGGTAGACATCGCGCAGGGCCGGGTCGAACCAGGCGGTGCCGCCGCCGGCGAACAGCCGGGGCGCGGCCACCAGGACGAGGCCCCGTAGGCCGGAACCAGCAGCGGCGGCCGCAGTGGCCGGCCCGGACGCCGCACCGTGCGCTGCAGCCGTGGCGGCCTCCTGCTCCAGAACGTGCACCGGCAGGGCCGGGAGAACGGCGCCGTCGGCCACGTCGCCGGCCAGGGACTTGATCTCGCGCTTCAGGTCCTTGTCGGACTTGACCAGGTTCTTGCCCATCAGGGCGGCCATGCCGTCCAGGATCGTCAGGTCAGGCTTGGTCAGGCCGTCGCCTTCCATGGTCCGGCGCGCCAACTGCACCAGGCCGTCCAGGTTGGTGTAGGTGCCTTCCTTCACGGCGAAGGGCGCGGCCGGGAAGACGATGTCGGCCATGGCCGCCGTCGCCGTCAGAAACAGGTCGGAGACGATGAGCAGGTCCACCTGCTCCAGGGCCCTGCGGGCCAGGGCGCCGTCCGGGTAGGTGCCAACGAGGTTGGCGCCGGCCAGCACCAGGGCGTTCAGGGATCCGGCCGCAGCCGCCTCCAGCATCTGCCCGGTGGTGAGGCCCGCGGCCTCAGGCAGCTTGACCTGCCAGGCCTTCTCCGCCGCCTCGCGGGCGGACTTGTCCGATGCGGACTTGAAACCGGGGAGCAGGTCGGGCCGGACGCCCATGGCTTCGGCGCCGCGGGAGTTGTTCTGCTCGCCGGCAATCAGCAGCTTGACGCGGTGGCCCTTGCCCAGGGCCTTCATCAACCCCACCAGGGCCTGGCCGGCCGCCGCGTCGGCGCCGTCCCAGACCACGGCCACGCGCTGGCCGGAGGTGAGCACCTGGGCCGCCCGGTTCAGGGCTTCCAGGTCCAGGGCCACGCCCCGAGCCTGGAGGTTGTTGGCCGCTGCCGCCGCCTGGCCGGAGACGGCCTGAGTCAGGGCCGCCAGCACCGCCGCGGTCTGGCCGGGCCGGACCTGCATGCGGGCGTGACGCGAGCGGTAGGTGGGCATGACCGAACCGACGGCCAGCATCTTCAGGCGGCGCCGCTCCAGCCCGCGCACCAGGCGCAGGTCCAGGACCGGGGCCTGCTCGGCCGGGACCACGTCCACCAGCAGGGCCACCTGGGCCTCGTCCAGGTCGGAGAGGCGGCCGGTGAAGCCGGCCAGGGAGGTGACGGTCTGACCCGCCACGCGGTGGTCGACGTTGGCCGTGCCCAGGCCCGCCCGGGCGAACTTCTGCAGCAGGTAGGCCTCCTCGTTGGTGAGGCGGCCGCCGCCGATGACGCCCATGGCCTGGGCGCCCCTCGTGTCGCGAACCTGCTTCAGCCGGCGCGCGGCCTCCAACAGGGCGTCCTGCCAGGAGACCGGGACCAGCTTGCCGTCCTTCCTGAGCAGCGGCCGGGTCAGGCGGGCGTTGGTGCGGCCCTCCGGGTCGAGGCGCGCTGCTTCGGCAGCCACCGCCCCCTCCGCGCCGGGCTCTCGGTTCACATAGGTGTAGTTGAAACGGCCGCGGTCGCAGAGCCAGCCGTTGTCCACGGCGGGGTTGTCCCGGGAAATCAGGCGCAGCAGCCTGCCGTGCCGGAAGTCCTCACGGACGTTGCAGCCCACCGAGCAGCCGGTGCAGATGCCATCCGCAGCTGACAGGTCCCAGGGCCGGGCCTTGAAGCGGTAGACCTCGGACGTCAGGGCGCCCACCGGGCAGAGCTCGATGGTGTTGCCCGAGAAGTAGGAGTCATACGGCTCCCCGCCGCTGGTGGTGACCACGTTGCGGTGGCCGCGCTCGCCGATGACCAGGTGCTGCTCGCCGGCCACCTCGTCGTCGAAGCGGACGCAGCGCCGGCAGAGGATGCAGCGTTCCTCGTCCAGGACGATGAACGGCCCCAGGTCCACGGCCTTGTCCTTGCGGACCTTGCCGTCGGCCAGGCGGGACGAGGCAGCGCCGTATTCGAAGGTCAGGTCCTGCAGGTCGCACTCGCCGCCCTTGTCGCAGACCGGGCAGTCCAGAGGGTGGTTGATCAGCAGGAACTCCAGGACGCCCTTGCGGAGGTCTTCGACCATCGGCGTCTGGGTGTGGACCACCATGCCCTCCGTTACCGGCGTGGTGCAGGCGGTGACCGGCTTGGGCATCTTCTCCACCTGGACCAGGCACATGCGGCAGACGCCGGCCGGGTCCAGCTTCGGGTGGTAGCAGAAGACGGGAATCTCAACGCCCACCGTCTTGGCGGCCTCGACCAGGAGGGTGCCTTTGGGGGCCTGTCCGGTCTTGCCGTCGACGGTGAACGTCACCATCTCCGGGGCCTTGGGTGCCTCGCTCATAGGGAGTGCACCTCCTCCAGGGTCCGCCCCGCCGCGCCCAACTCGCCGGCCTTGGGGCCGTCGCAGGTGTGCCCGGCGAAGTGGGCCAGGAATTCGTCTTCAAAGTAGGTCAGGGCCGACTGGATGAAGCCCAGGGACGCATCCGACAGCACGCAGATGGTGGTGCCGGCCATGTGCTGCTTCATGCTGCGCAGCACCGCCAGGTCCTCCTCGCGACCGCCGCCCGCCTCAATGCGGGCCAGCAGGCGGGACATCCAGTGGGTGCCCTCACGGCACGGCGTGCACTGGCCGCAGGACTCGTTGGCGTAGAAGCTGGTCAGAATCTGCGCCGCCTTGACCATGCAGAC
>CALMNP010000177.1 GCA_937868875.1 uncultured Bacillota bacterium
CTCGGCGGGGACCCGACGTCGCTAGGCCCCGATGTGCAGGGCCGCCCGCAGTTTCTCTCTCATCTCGTTCCGGTCCACGTAGTCGTGGATGGGCACCAGCGGGACGCCCACTCCCTCCAGCATCTCGGCAAATTGGGCCGACGTGACGATAAGGTCCGCGCCCCCTGCCTTGGCCGTGGTGATGTCCACGGCCTCGACCTGCGCTTCCACGTGCAGTTGCCGCAGCACGTCCTCCACGCCGATGCGAAGGAGAAGGCTGCTGCCCAGGCCCATGCCGCACACGGTCAGGATTTTCATGCCGTCACCCTTTCTTCTCGGCTTCTTCCGGCGCGAACAGGGCCATGACGTCGTCCACTGTCTCCGCCGTGCGGATCCGCCGCACTCGTTCCGGATCGCTGAGAACCTGGGACAGGTCGCGCAGGGCCGTAAGGTGAGACTGCGCATCGATGGCCGCCAGGCCGAAGACCAGGTCCACCGGGTCATGCTCCGGGTGGCCGAAGGCGACCGGGCGCCTGAGGCGCACGAGGCTGATCCCGATGCGCCGCGACCCGGACTCGGGACGGGCGTGCGGCATGGCCATGCCCTTCCCGATCACGATATAGGGCCCCAGCCTCTGAACGGTCTCGACCATGGCCTCCACGTAACGATCTTCGGCGGCTCCGGTTCGAACCAGCAGACCCCCCGCCGCGCGCACCGCATCCTCCCAGCTCTCCGCCACCACATCCAGTGCGACGGCGTCCCGGGTCATCACGTCATGGAGCATCGGACCACCCTGTCCTTTCCCTGCAGACCTGGCGCCGGAACCCGGCTGCCCACGCTCCGACGATTCCTTGCCCTCACGCCGTGTCAGGGCGGCCCGCAGGCGGGCCAGGTCCTCCGCCCCCAGGAGGGGGCTGACGCGAAGCGTGGGAACGCCGGACAGGCTGGTGCCTCCTCCGGGAAGCGAGGCCAGATCGATGGTACTGATGATGAAGTCGAGCGGCAGCCACTGCTCCAGGCTATTCACGGCGTGCAAGCTGGAGACGACCCCGACGACCTCCAGATCCGGGAGTTCCACTCGCAGACGGGACTCCAGGATGCGCGCCGTGCCCACTCCGCTCCCGCAGGCAACCAGCACGCGCGGCCGAGGGGGCCGGCTGCGACGCCGCTCGATGGCGGCGCCCAGGTGCATCGCCAAATACCCGACCTCTTCCTCGGGCACTTCGACCCCCCAGGCGCCGCCCAACATTTCGGTGCACTGGTGCGCCGTCCAGAAGATCTGCGGGTACACGGCCTTGATCTCGTCCAGAAGCGGGTTGCGCAGGACCCCGCCGTAACGCAGCCTCTCGGCCGTGGGGGCGAGGTGCAGGGCCAGACCGGAGAGAAGCTCCGCGTCCTCCTTCAGGGACACGCCCAGGAGCGCCTCGGCCCGGCACACGAAGTCGTAAGTGAGCCTGTCGATGGCCGTTCGGTCCCCGTCGGCAGCCGTCCCGTCCTGGAGGGGAAACGTCTCGCGCATGCGCGCCCCCAACAGGTGCAGCGTGATGTACCCCACCTCAGAGGGAGGCAGGCTCACGCCCAGGGCGTTTTCCACGGCGGCGGCCACCGCCCTGGCACTGGCGAACTCGGGCTTCTGCCTGAGCGCTTCGAGCTGGGCCTCCGGCATGTCGATGCTCTTCTGGGCACGCAGCCGCTTGACGGCCAGGGCCAGGTGCAGCACCAGGCCCATGAAGGCCCCGTCCGCCAGGGTCAGCCCCATCCGCTCCTCCGTAACCCTGACCGCTTCGGCCAGACGGTCCGTGTCCACTTCGCCGATGAGCGACACCATCTGCTGGGAGAGGGCCTGCCCTGAGCCGGCCGCCGGCCGGAACAGCCGCCCGGCGTCCACAGCCTCGCCTAACAGGTCGACGGCGGCACGGCGCCAGGTCGCTTCATTGCCCTTGAGGCGGATTCCCGTGTGGGGCCTCCGCTCGAGGCGCATCCCGCTGCGCGTCAGCCGGTGCTCCAGGGCCTTCAGGTCCTCGAACACCGTGGTGCGGCTGACGTACAGCGACTCGGCCAGGTCGGCGATTCGCACCGGCGCCTCCGTCCGCAGCAGCCACGCCAGAATGAACTGCTGCCGCTCGATGGGCGAGAGCACATAGTCATACGCGGCACGGGGAGCGAGGTCCTCCACCAGCCGGCCGGTGTCGGCGCCCGCTGCTTCCACCCAGACGCCGACGCGTGGCCGCCGGCAAAGCGCCTGCCCCTGAACCTTCAGGTACTCCTCCAGATGATCGAGGTCATACCGGACGGTGCGAGTGCTCACCTTGAGACGGGCCGCCAGGTCTGCCAGCGTCCTCGGCCCCCGGCCGTCCAGCAACAGCCTGAGCAGGTCTCGGCGGCGACGATTGAGCAAACCTTCCCCTCCCGTCAGCGCACAGGCCCCAGATTTCTGACTGAATTATTAAAGCAGGAAGGGGCGCATTCCTGCGCCCCTTTCCCACGCAATCCGACCCTTTCAATGTGGCAAATGGTGAACGCGGCGACCGGGGATGCCGGCTGCTGCGCGAGCGCGCGGACGCGCCGCTGCCGCTACGGCTGCGCCATCCCTTGCTCCCCTTGGCGATCGCCGCTACGATTGCCGCGATTTCGCAGAGCCGTAGAGCGAAGCCGCTGCGCTACCGGCGGGTCGTTGCCGCTGAGCCGTTCAACTCCACTTTCGCGAACCTCCTCCACCCTGCGCGCCCGCCGCCCTAGCCGCAGGGTTACGCCCGGAAACACACGGCCAAAGCGGATGGCCCCGCTGCTGGAGGTCGCCAGCTCAGTGGCCACGCCCATTTCTGACCCGCCTTCCGACACCTCGACACCGGCCCGTCCGAACACGCTTCCACCGCGGACCGGCCCGCCGGACCGAAAACGCACACCGGCATGAAGGTTGGAGTAGTAGCTGCCCTCGCCGCCCACGAAAATGCTGCCGAGTGCGTTGACCCTGCAGTTGTGCACGTATCGCAGGCGCACGTCCGCCCGATCCGTGGGGGCGGTGCGAGCCACCCGGATTGCCGCCAGCAAGACCATCCGGAGGGCTTCCACCTCAGCCTGCCCCCCAAAATGAATGCCCCCGAGCTCAGGCGCATGCAGTTTCATCAGGGTTCGCAGCCGTTCCACCAGGTCGTTCAGCCGCTGACCCTCGGGCAGACGCGCGCGAAGGTCGCGCAGCAAGCCGGGAAGCTCCGGCAGGTGGCTTTGCACGAGCAACTTCACCAGCAGGTTGAACCTCGTTCCATCCGGCACCAGTTGAACGAAGGACGGGTGGCTTTGCACCTGTTCCAGAGCCTGCCGCAGCCGCTCCAGGAGCCCAACCACCCGCTCCAGCAACGCCTGCTCGGCGGCGAAAATGGCAGCCGCGCCTCCCGCGATCAGCCGGGCGTTGAAGCTGTTGCCCAACATCCGCAGGTGGCCGCCCGCCTCCACGTACGCCTTGGAGACGGTCCCGTAGATGGTCACGTCGCCGCCCGCCACTACGCTCATGGACTCCTCGACGTCGCCGTGGATGACGATGTCCCCGCCATAGACCAGGTTCCCGCTGGCCAGGTCCACCCTGCCGTGGGTCAACACCGGCACCACGCTGACCCGGAAACGCCCTGGCTCCCGTTCACGAACCTCCGGCCGCCCGGCTTCGGTGGCACGCACCAAGAGACCATTATCCTCAAGTGCTGCGCCACGACCGGCGACCAGCGCCACCTGCGCCTCCGGCGCCGGCAGCGCCCTTCCCCGCACGGTGTGTCCGGACCGGCCCGGATGTCCCGAAACCTTGCGTGCCAGGAGGGCCCCCGGCTCCACGTAGGGGATCCGGAGGACGCCGCGGTAGTCGACGCTATCATCCGCCCGTAGGACCTGCTGGTTGTGGGGTTCCTCGAAGAGCACCTCGACGTCCGTCGCCCGCCCTGGTTGCGCCGGGGTTCCCTCCGCGATGATTACAGGGGCGTCTGACACCTCACGCACTACAGCCCGGATCGCGCCCGCGTCAATGCCGTATACGACCCCAGCTCGCTCCAACTCCGCGTAGATAACCTCTTCAGTCAACTCGACGGGTGGCACAAGGATTTCCTCGACTTCCAGCGCCAGAGAATGGGCCGGCGAGGTGTCGCGAAGCCGCAGGGAACGTCCGACATGAACCTCCAGCACCGCCGTCATCTCGTCCGGCGGCACGGACA
>CALMNP010000178.1 GCA_937868875.1 uncultured Bacillota bacterium
TGTTCTGCTCTGCGGATGGCCTACACGTCCAGCTCCCGCCAGCGGCCGCCGCGGAACCGGATCAGCTCCAGAACCAGGCGGACAAGCCAGTCCAGCACGGAGGCAGCCCAGGCCCCTGGCACGCCCCAGCCAAAGGCGAACAGGAACAGGGCCGCAAAGCCCAGTCGAACCACCCAACCGCCGGTGAGGCTGATGGCGGCAAGCACGCGGGTGTCGCCGGCTCCCGCCAGGGCGCCCTGCAATACGATGCAGGCGATCATGGGCACCTCGCCCAGGGCCGCCACGCGCAGCGAGGCTATCGCCAGGGCGACCACCTGCGCGTCCCCGTTAAACAGGCGGACGAAGGGTCCCGGGAACCCCAGGAACCAGACCGTGACCGGCAGGATAAACAGCGCCCCCAGCAACAGGCTCTCCCGCACGACCCGATGGGCACGGTCAGGCTGCCTGGCGCCCAGGGACTGGCCGACCAGCGTTGCCGCGGCGGTGGTGAGGCCCGTGCCGACCATCCAGGAGACCTGCTCCACCGTTACGGCCACAATGTGTGCAGCCACGGCCACAGTACCCAGGGTGGAGATCAGGCGAACGTACACGACATAGGCCAGACTGCCGGCGACCCGGTCCACTGCGGCGGGAACGCTGACGTTGACGATCCGCCGCATGAGCGCCAGGTCGATGCGCCACAGGCGGTTCAGGTCCAGGCTCAGCCCATTCCTGCCCCGCACCAGCGCAACGAACAGCACTGCGGCGCCAAGTGTGCGGGCAATGGACGTGGCCACGCCGGCTCCCATCAACCCCAGCGCGGGCAGTCCCAGGTGGCCGTAGATCAGACCCCAGGCCAGGACGAGGTTGAGAACGTTGACGCCGGCGCTGACTACAAAGGGGGTGCGCGTATCGCCGGCGGCCCTCAGGGCGCCGCCCATGACCAGACCCCAGAAGAGCGCCGCCAAACCAGGGGAGAGGGCAGCCAGGTAGGCGGCACCCACCGGGATGACGTCAGGCTGGCCTCCCATCCAGCGAAGCACAACCTCCGCCCCCAGGCCGACGGCCAGGCCCATGAGCAGCGACAGCACCGTGCCGAGCCAGAAGCCCTGGCGCGTGGCGGCACAGGCTTCTTCCGGATCGCCGCCGCCGACGGACCGGGCCACCAGGGCCCCCAGTCCCGTGGCGAGGCCGGCGAAGGGACCCATCAGGGCCCACAGGGGCTGGGTGCTGAGCCCCACAGCCGCCACCGCCACCGGTCCCAGGGGCCCGACCAGCAGCATGTCCACCATCTGAGAGAGCGTGCCGAGGAGTTGCTCCGCCACCGCCGGCCAGGCCAGTCGGAGGATCTCGTGGCGGAGCGAGGAGCCGGATTCCGTCGCCCCTGCCCCCGGGCGGCGAATCCGCGACTCCGCCGTCGCTTCGGTCATGATCCCTCCGGCGGGAGGTTCCCGCCCCTCGCCCGGGCGCGGTGGCGGCGCACCTTCACCAGGTTGCCGCAGGTGCCGCTTTCACACCAGCGCCTGGTGCGGCTCTTGCTCTCGTCGTAGAACACCCAGCCGCAGTCGGGGTTCTCGCAGACCTTGAGGCGCGTTGGGTCATGGTGGGCCAGCGTCTCGGCAAACGACAGGGCGATGGCGCCCAACACCCCATCCCAATCTTCACGGACCGGGGACTGCTGCAGGCTGAAGCCACCCGACTCGCGCTCCACGCGGTTCACCAGCGGCGACGCCGCCATGACGGCATTAAGCCGCTCCAGGTCGGACCGGCCGGGACGTTCACCGGACGCCAGGGCATCCACCATTCGGCGCAGAAGGGTGCGCAAGTAACGGAGTCTCTCCACCTCCGCCGGACCGGCGTCATCCGTTACCCGGAACCCCCAGGTTTTCAGAAAGTCCTTGACCCAGCCGGGGCGGTCCAGCCGGTCCTCGCTGCGGCCGCTGCCACGGTAGTCATGCCAGTCGCTGTTGAGCAGATCAACGAATGCTAACTCCACGTCTGTAACCTCCGAAAAATGGGCCTTGACCTGTACCGGCGTTGCGGGTACAGTCGAGGTGGGTCGTAACTATCTTAACACGGATGACTAGTTACGGCCACATCATGGCCGGACCAGGAGTTTCCGGCGCGAGGTGGAGGGCGTGGTGCAACCAGAGGTCGACGGCGGCCGGTATCGCTTCAAACCCGTGACACAGACGCAGTGGGACGATCTGGTCAACCTGTTCGGCGAGAGAGGCGCCTGCAATGGGTGCTGGTGCATGTGGTGGCGGCTCAGGGGGAGTGAGTTTCGAGCCGGGGTGGGCGCCGGCAACCGCCAGGCCCTGCGTGACCTGGTGGACCGGGGAGTCATCCCAGGCATCCTGGCCTACGACGGGGAGAAGCCCGTGGGCTGGTGCTCCGTGGGGCCGCGGCAGGACTTCCCGCGGCTGAAC
>CALMNP010000179.1 GCA_937868875.1 uncultured Bacillota bacterium
GCATGACCCGGAATCTGCCCGCCGCTTGCTGCAACGACAGATTGCGGCGTTCGCACGGACGCCCGCCTGACGCCTATGCAATGGGAATTGCCTACACGACCGGCCCAGTCGATAACAGGTGGCTGCGGCTAATGCCGCAGCCACCTGTCATAGCCGCCGGGCGAATAGCCCGGCGGCTGAATGGGCCAGCAGACCCTGCGCTAAGGAAGCCGAATGACCCCTCCAACTCACGAACGGTCCCAGGGATAGGCCAGTACAGTCAGGACTCCAAGGACGAGGGTCGACACGATCAGGGCCAGCGCAAACAGTAATGGGGCCTCTGGCCAGTAACCGGACAGGGAGAGCAAATAGGCCAGCTCGATCGTAACTGCAATCCATAAACCGATGATAAGATCCTTCTTTTTCAAGGGCCCACCCCCAAGCCACATCGAGTACAATGACCCAAAGGTTCGGCGGGAGGGTGGCAAAACCCTCCGCCACCCTCCCACACTTAGTTCTCACCAAGCCGTCGACGAGACCTGCTGTTGCTGGAAAGCCGCCCATTCCTTCGGCGGTTGGTTGTTTGCGAAGGTGGCCGTCAGGGACCACGGGAAACTGAGAATCACGCTCTGGAGCCCATAGGTGCTGCCAAACGTATGGTGCCACTCGATGTTCAACCAATAGGTGCCCGTTGCAGAATTTGGTTTGCCGTTCAGGAAGAACCAGACGGTACCGTGGTCACCAATGGAGTTAGGGTAGGACATGTTATCCGTGAACTGGTATCTTGCGCCTGACTGACTAGCACCTATGGCATTCCCGGCGAGAGAGTAAAGTGTGCCGGCTTTGTCATACACGTTTATGCCAAGATTCACAGGGGGATAGTTCGTCAACGCATTGCTGTTGCCGTCCACGAGGCCAAGGCCCACGTAGTCGTCCGGAGTGTAATACGAATCATAGACCGCTCCGGCGTTCCATGCCCATTTCCCCGAGACCAGATACAGGTAGGAGCCGCTCGTCTGCCTGTACACGCCCAAGGGAGTGACGCTACCAGAACCAGCACTGGACATGGGCGAGATAGACGACTCAAGTTGGATCTTCTCCCAGCCGAGCTGGGCGAGCTCGGCGTCCAACGTAGCGTCATCAACGCCTGTAGCATATTGCTTCATAACTTTCTCGGCCTGTGAGATTCTGTGGTCGATCCTCCGTTTGCCGGCGCTAGTCTGCCGGTTGCCGGTTGCACCTGCTATTCCCGTCGACGCCAGTGCCAGAACCACTCCCAAAACCAGCGCAACCATTCGCTTCACGGGAACACCCCCATCACTTATTAGGTTGGGGCCCCTGATAGTGATTCGCCTCCTCTCCCGCAGTAGGCCCCATCCCTGCCAGATGGTAGCAGGTTCCCAGATTGAACGCCCTAGGGGAATCCCTAGGGCGTTCTCAGTCTTAACTACTGAACATGGACGTTTACTGCTACGCCGATAGTCCGTATGCCCAGGGGCATTCCAATAAGTCAGAAGATACTGGTGAACAACTGGCTAATTGTGGTAAGGTGGAGTTGTGCTCTGACATAACAAGAGTGCGGAGGTGCTTCCCGCATGAACCTGGAGTCATGGGCTGACCGTTTCTTCGTGATGTTCACGGCACAGCACAAATCGCAGTCAGTAGGTTGGGTTGCCGAACCGACTGCCATTGGATCTAGTGCGGCTACTATCGCTCCCTCACAAGCGGCACTTGCGGCGGGCCAGCCGCAGGGGCAGACAGGTGACACACCCGACACGGCGCTGGGAGCAGGATGGTACTAAACTCGTTTGATGTGCTTCTTAAGCAAGCCCTGTCGGCTCATGGGGTAGCCGGCGGAAATGGTGTTACCCTGTGGCATGAACTCGCCGCACGCACGTACTTGACAATGGGTGGCCAGCCTGAACTGGCTGCGGTTCTCGGTCAGGCTGTCCACACCTACTTCGTTGCCGCAGACGTATTGGATGACATTGAGGATAATGACGGTATCGGCGCTCTATGGCAATCGGCGGGGCCGGGACCGGCGGTCAACGCCGGCTCCGGCCTCTTGCTCTTGGCGCTGCACTCCCTCCTCAACATAAGGAAGCTGGGCATTCCAGGCGATCGCGTGTTGCGTATGGCCCGGTTCCTCACCGGTGCCGGCCTGCGCGCCTGTCGGGGGCAGCACATCGACCTGACGGAGGGCACGTCCGAGAGGATGACGCTTCCAAGGTATTACCGGGTGATCAATCTCAAAGCCGGCTCGCTGGTTGCTGCTGCGTGCGCGACTGGCGCCCTGGGGACGGATGCCGATGGTGAAGCGGTAAAGCTCATTGCCAGCTTTGGCCTGCACCTCGGGATATCGCTGCAAATCGCCAATGACTCCCGGAGCCTGCTGCAGCACGACCATGCGAAGAATGATTGGGGGGCCCGCAAGAGGACTATCCCACTCCTCTTTGCGCTGCGTAAATTACCTCCCCCGTCAGCCCAACGGCTAAGCGACCTGATGGGAATGGGCTACCCCGGGGCGAGAGAAGAGGCTCTCGCCATGGTTGAGGTGGTCGGTGGTTTTGCCTTCGCCGACTCCGTCCGCCGTGCGGAAATGGAGCTGGCTGGCCGCAGATTACAGGCCCTGCACAGACACGGGGTCGACACCTCATTGCTCCAGGAGGTGATTCGCAGCCAATGAAGCGATCTCACCGGGTGGTGCTGTCGGTTCCCCTCACACTGGCCCTGGGAGCTATCGCAGCGGGATCACTCAGCCCGCTGTGGACGGACCCGGGTGCACTGGCCTACCATCCCCGTATCGCACTGGCCATTGGGATGGTCTTCTGGGGAACGGGCCTCGCTGTGTTTATCATGGCCCACCCCTTTGGTGCAGCGTGCCGGCTCACATTGTTGCATGCCGTCGCTGGTCTCGCCAGCGTGGCAGCGCCTGCAGCCAACGCCGAGCTAGCCCTTGCCCGCCAGGTAGAGTACGTCGCCTTAGCCATGTTGCCCTTCGCGCTCGTGAGCTTCATGACCGTTGTAGGGGTCTCCGGCATAAAAGCAGCCGGTCACCGGATGACCGTCCAATGGGAGACTATATTGGTCGGTACAACCGGACTCTTGCTCATGGTAGCCAAGGCCCTGCAGATCGGAATGGGACTTCCTGACGATCCTCTGCGCCAGCCGCTGTTCGCCAACCTTGCACTGGGTCTGATCCTTGGCGTCCTGCGGGCCTGGAGGAACTTCCGAACGGTACCGGAGGCCAGCGGAAGGGATCGCCTGTGGGTAGTAGCCGTAGGCGCGATGGGCAGCATCGCGCCCTTCGCAATCTTCAGCGTGTTGCCCCAGGCAGTCGTCGGACGACCGCTGCTGCCGCCCGAACTAACGGTTATAGCTACGGTCTTACTGCCACTTAGTTCGATCTATGGTGTGCTAGGCCGTGAACAATCCGACGTCGATTTCCTTATCGGTCGCGGCATGGTCTATGGCACCGCTGCTGTCACTCTGCTCGTGGCATACTTCACCGTGGCCGCCGCGCTCCAAGTCGCGGCTCCAACCCTCATCAGCTCAGAGTATGCTCCCTGGCTTGTAGTCGGGTTCGCCACAGTGTCAGCAGCGCTGTATGGCCCGTTCAAAGCCTACCTTGAGCGGGTGGCTGACCGGCTTGTCTACGGTGACGACTATGACCTGAGCGAAGAAGAGGCGTGGTTCAGCAGGGAGCTATCACAGATCAGATCCGTCACCGCTCTCGTTGAGATGGTGAGCCGCAGACTCCAGGATCAACTCAACCTGTCCTTCGTAAGAATCGAGCTAAGCACCTCGGGCGGATCAGCAGATTCAGATAGGCGTGGACCAATGGAAGAACCTACAGGAATGAAACTCGCGGCCGGAGCCGGTGAAGTGACCCCTGCCCCAATCCCTGTCATGGAACCACATGACCTGAAGCCCTCTATTCTGCCGCGTCTCCAGAACGGCGTGAGGCTGGAGCTGAGCACTGCAGAGCGCAACATTGGCTTCCTGACGTTGGGGCGGAAGCGTTGGGCGGGAGGCCTTTCTCGAAAGGATTTGCAGCTTCTCCGTACCGTGGCGCCCCAGCTCACCACCGCTCTGGAGAACACCCTGCTCGTGGAGCAGCTCCAAAGAGCACTCGCTGAGCTTGAGAGGCTGGAGGCGCACTTGCGAACAGCCGAGGATGAACAGCGACAGGCCCTAGCCTGGGACCTTCACGATAGCGTGCTGCAGCAGTTGCTGTATGTAAAGCGTCTGGTGGGGATTTGGGAAGCCCACCCGCAGCTGGCGCATGAGCTTGGTGAAAGACCAACGTCTGCCGTCCAAAGCGTTATCGATGAAGTAAGAGCCTTGTGTTCAAACCTGCAACCCGTCGGCCTCGAACTGGGAGACCTTTCACTGGCCCTTGGAAACCTGGCGGAGGCCACGTGGGGGCAGCATGGTCTCCCAATCTATCTGGTGGATACGGCCGGACAAAGTGCCGCAGCCTTGGCACCACGAAACCGGTTGAGCCTTCTTCGAGCGGCGCAGGAAATGGTCAGCAACGTGGTTCGCCATGCCCAGGCTTCTGAGGCATACCTTTACCTCGAGGCAGCGGATGGAGAGGTCATTCTGTCCATGTGGGACAATGGCAAGGGATTCAGCGTACCGGAGCGCCTGATGGACCTGGTACCTCAAGGGCATCTGGGGCTGGCTGGTCTGGAGAGAAGAGCACAGCGTCTGGGCGGACGACTTCACATCGAGTCAGAACCAAGCAAAGGCACCCTGGTCGCGCTCCATGTCCCCCAAGGTGGCGATGGCACATGAATGCTCGCATTTTGCTGGTCGAGGACCACGACCTCGTGCGATATGGCACCAACCAGGTCTTGAAGTCGGCTGGCTGGCAGGTGGTTGGTGAAACGGGAGACGGCACGGAAGCGGTGGCCATGGCCCGAAGCCTACACCCCGACCTCATACTGTTGGATCTTGTGTTACGTGGGACGCATGGCCTCACCGTCTTGAAAGAAGTAAAGCGCCTGACCCCTTGGGTCAAAGTCATGGTCGTAACGGGCCACGACATCCCGCATTTGGCGCAAGCCGCCTGGGAATCAGGGGCGGACGGCTACGCACTCAAGGATCTCCCGTGGGAGATGTTTGAAGAGGGAATGCGGTCTGTCTTGGCAGGCCGACGTTGGGCGCAAGCCTCTGTGCAGGAGCATCTTAGGACTCCTGCTCGCCCTCTAACCGAAGCTCTCACCCGCCGAGAGTGCGAAGTCCTGGGCGCCATGGCGGAAGGGTTGACCAACAGCCAGATCGCGTCACGGCTGAACATTCGCGAGGGGACCGTGGAGTACCATGCGGGCAACATCCTTGGCAAGTTGGGCGCTATCAACAGAACCGAGGCGCTAAAGGTGGCCAGAGAAAAGGGGCTACTTGGCTGACTCAGTGTGGTACTACGCTCGCACAAGAAGGCAGCCTGTGAAACCTGGTGACCACGTTCGAGGGCCTAAGGAGCAACAGGATTCTCTAAATCAAAAGCGAGGTACGGGCCCCTGAGGTTCAGCAGTAGCGGGGGCCATGCCAGATCCCTCGGAGATGGCTAATGGCGGGCGGCCCGCGCCACGCTAGCCCGGACGTTGCAGTACGTTGAGGATGTTCCGACCGTTTACCTTCCTTCGCATGACCCGGAATCTGCCCGCCGCTTGCTGCAACGACAGATTGCGGCGTTCGCAAGGACGCCCGCCTGACGCCTATGCCATGGGAATTGCCTACACGACCGGCCCACTCGATGACAAGGGGCTGCGGCAGTAGCCGCAGCCCCCTGTCATTCGTCGGGGTACTAGCGCCAGTCGTACGTGGTCGATGACCGCTGCCGGTCCTGGTAGCGCTCGATGGCCAGCTCGATCAGCTGGGTAATCAGGTCCCGGTAGGAGAGCCCGGTGGCCTCCCAAAGCTTCGGGTACATGCTGATCTGGGTGAAGCCGGGGATCGTGTTGACTTCGTTGATGATCGGCCGGTTGTCCTTCCGGGTGACAAAGAAGTCCACCCGGGCCATGCCGGCCAGGTCCAGGGCCTTGAAAGCGGCCACCGCCGTCTCCCGCACCTGCTGGGTGACGTCGGCAGGCAGCTCGGCCGGGATGACCAGGGCCGAATCCCCATCAATGTACTTGGCCTTATAGTCGTAGAACTCATTGCAGGGCACGACCTCGCCGGGTAATGAGGCGATGGGGTCTTCGTTCCCCAGGACGCTGCACTCCACCTCACGGCCGTCAATGAACTCCTCCACCAGGACCTTGCGGTCGTAGCGGCAGGCCAGAT